>JANJWE010000207.1 GCA_024709705.1 Flavobacterium sp.
TTTTAAAATATAAATATTATATATTGATGTGGTAATGTAGTGCTTTATTTTAACTCAACTATATCGTTATAGTGTGTATATTAGTGCTCGTTAACTCAAACTTAAACAAATCAATGAAAAACTTTTATGTAACCCTTTGTATGATGTTTTTACCATTATACATCATGGCACAAGAAATTAAAGGTACAGTTGTAGACAATTCGGGTCTACCGCTTCCGGGTGTTACGGTCCGGGTACTGCAAACCTCTGCCAACACAGTAACCGATTTTGATGGAAAATATAGCATTAATGCTCAAAACGGTCAAGAAATCGAATTTCGAATGATTGGTATGAAAACCAAAGTTGAACGAGTAACTGGTTCAACATTAGATGTAATTTTGGAAGAAGAAGTTACAACTTTAGACGATGTTGTTGTTATTGGATACGGTACTCGAAAAAAAGTAGACAATACCGCTTCTATCGTTTCTCTTAATTCGGAGGAAGTCAATAATCGTAAAGTTTTGAATGCTTCTCAGGCTATTCAAGGTAAAGCGGCTGGGGTTCAAGTTTCCAGTAGCGACGTTCCCGGAAGTTCTCCCAGTGTTGTAATAAGAGGTTTAGGTACCGCTTTAGGGGGCAGAAATCCTCTTTATATAGTAGATGGATTACCTATGGATAATATTAACAACATAAACTCTAACGACATCATTTCATTTGAAGTTCTTAAAGATGCATCTGTTTTGGCTATCTATGGAAATAGAGGTGCAAATGGTGTAATTATGATAACTACCAAAAAAGGGAGTGGTGAAAAAATGACTATCGAATATGATGGTTTTGTGGGTTTTAGAACCCCTCTAGAATTGGTTAAAATGGCCGGAAGTAATAAATTTTCATTCTATACCAATTTGGCATTAGGAACAACTACGTTTTCACAAGATCAACCGGTAAATACCAATTGGTTTAAAGAAATCACTCGCACCGGAGTTTATACTCAAAATAATCTTTCCCTTTCCGGTTCATCAAAATCGATTAAATATTTGTTTAGTGCTGGTTTATATGATGAAAAAGCAATTTTGAATGGATTGGATTACAAGCGAATTACATTAAGAAATAACAATGATATCAAAATAACCGATAAATTGTCTTTACAACAAAATATTAACATTGGTATCACACAATCCAATCCTAAGCCTTTATCGGCATTTACAAATGCTTACAAACAATCACCTATTGTACCTGTTTACTTTCCAAGTGGTAAATACGGTGTGCCTTTTGTAGGTGAAGATGGATTTGCTTCTGAAACCGGTTCTTCTTTCAATAATGTTGGAAATCCGGTTGCTCAATTAAATTTCTTTGACGAAGAACAACGTAATTTTAATTTACAAGCCGGTTTAGCTTTAAATTACAAAATAAATAGTGATTTCAAGTTTACTTCTCAGTTTTCTGCCGAATACAACAATTGGAAAAACTATAATTTTCAAGATTCCAGAAATATATGGTTGGCTGCCGACCCAACAAGGGTAGAAGAGGAATACGATCCTAATTCTCCCGTTAATTTATTATCCAAATCCAGAAGCAGTTTTTTCAATTGGAATTTGGCCAACTTCTTGACTTATAACAAAGTATTTGCTGATATCCACGATGTGGAAATCACATTAGGTACAGAAACCAATACTATTGGTTCTGTTGAGTTTCTAAGTGCTAGAAGACGAAATGTTCCGGCAAACTCAAATTATTGGGCACTCGATTTTGCTACGTCAAATGAAAGTGATTTAATATCCAATTCAGTAAGTAATGAAACCCGACTTTTATCCTACTTTGGTAGAGCTCAATACAAATTAAAAGATCGCTATTTGCTTACTGCAACCCTACGTAGAGACGGAACTTCTCAATATCAAAAAGATTTCAGATGGGGGAATTTTCCATCATTTGGTTTAGGATGGATTGTAACTAATGAATCTTTCTTAGCAGATAATTCGGTGATTAATTTCCTAAAAGTTAGAGGGGGTTGGGGTCGATTAGGAAATCAAAATGTACCTTTAAATGTTCAGGCTTTCACATCAAACCTTAATTCTACATTAGGCGGAAGTATTATTTTTCCGGGTACCACAATTAATTCTCAAATTGATCCGGGTTTAAGTTGGGAAATAACCGAAGAAACATCAGGAGGATTTGACTTTACAATTTTGAATAATAAGTTGAAAGGTACTTTTGATGTATACAATAAAACGACCAAAAATTTAATTTTATTTGTAGATTCGTATACAACTGCAGGAACCTCACAGTCTTCTCCGGGACATGTAGGAGAAGTGAGTAATAAAGGGGTTGAATTCTCTCTTCGATGGGATGATAAAATTACAGATTCATTCACGTATTGGGTAGGAGGAAATATTTCAAACAATAGAAATACCCTGGAAAGCATTTCAAATCCTAATGTATCCTTTGCTCAAGGAGGTGGTTTAGGAAATGGACAATTTACCAAATTACTTTCTTTTGAAGCTGTTGGTCAACCTTTAGGTAGTTTCTTTATGTGGGAATATGCCGGTTTAGACGAAAACGGAGCCATGCAATTTTTCAATGCAGATGGAGAGGTTGTTTCTCAAGATCAATTAACGGTTGAAGATAGAAAATTTGTAGGTTCTGTAATTCCAAAAGTGAACTACGGTTTGTCCTTAGGTGCCAAATATAAAAATATTGATTTTTCTATAGATGCCTATGGAACTGGTGGTGGTAAAGTGTACAACGGTAAAAAAGCACAACGTTTCTCAGGTGAAAATATCGAATATGCTGTAGCTACCGATTTTTGGACTCCAACCAATACTGATGCGGCAAATCCGGCTCCTTTTAATGCAGTTCCTATAGCTTCAACATATTATTTGGAGTCTGCCGATTTCTTCCGAATCAATAATATTACTATTGGATATACGCTACCTCAATTTTCAGACTATATTTCATCTGCCAGAATTTATTTTAATGCAGTAAACCCATTTATATTTCAAAAATTCTCCGGTTTCTCACCTGAGTTAAATAACGACGGAAACCCTTACGGGTCTCAAGGTATCGAAATTGACGCATACCCAACTGTAAAATCGTTTGTTTTTGGAGTTAATTTAAAATTTTAAACTATGAAAAAGATTATTTATTCATTTGCTATTATTACTGCAGCTTATTTAATAGGTTGTAGTGACGATTATTTAGATGTAGATCAAACGGCTGCTATTTCTACAGCCGACTTGAGTTTGTATAACAACGATGAAGGAGCCAAAAGTTTTGTAACGGCAATTTACTCCAAGTTCTTAGATTGGAATATGAGTTCCTTCTCATGGAATGGTATTACAAGTATTGCTTCGGACGATGCTGATAAAGGTTCATCTCCCGGAGATACCGGAACCGATAAAGATTTATTGGATAATTTAACTCATAATGCTTCAAGTATTTCTGTTGAAGAAGTTTTTAGAGCTCAATATGAGGGTATTAACCGCTGTAATCAAGCTCTTTTTTACATTCCTCAACTCAATCAAGCCAATGAAGGTTTGAGAAATCGATTGATTGGTGAAACCAAATTTTTAAGAGCGGTTATGTATTTTAATTTGGTTCGAATTTATGGAGGCGTTCCTTTGGTGAATAAAATTCCAAGTCCATCCTCTGAGGAAGACCGAATCATGCAGTTAACACGCAAATCAAAAGAAGAAATTTATACATTTATCGAACAAGATTTAACGGATGCTATAGCCGTACTACCCGAAAAAAGTGCCTATCCTGCCAATGAAGTTGCCAGAGCTTCAAGAGGAGCTGCACTCACCTTATTGGCAAAAGTTTCTTTGTATCAAAGAAAATGGGACAAAGTAATTGAATATACCAATTTGGTTACGGGTTACTCTCTCACACCAAGTTATGCCGAAATTTTTAAAACATCTGGAGAAAATAACCAAGAATCTATTTTTGAAATTCAAGGTTTTGGTGGCAATCCGGCCAAAGGAATTCAAGGGTATTCAGCCACCCAAGGTGCTAGAGGTGCCGGTGGATGGGGCTGGGGTTTTAATACACCTTCTGAGAGTTTGGTAAATGCCTATGAACCCGGTGATGTGCGAAGAGATGCAACAATCATTTTTGCTGGAACTACTTTATATGATGGTCGCGTTGTACCACTAACAGTTGAAAACCCCAGATATAATTTTAAAGCCTATTCTTCGGTGAATTCTGGAGATTGGGAAACCAATGTGAACATTCGCTATTTGAGATATGCTGAAGTACTTTTGATGAGAGCCGAAGCATTCAATGAATTGGGCAATACAACAAGTGCCAAATCTGAATTGGATTTAGTGAGAAATAGAGCCAATCTGCCTAATTCTACAGCGGTCTCTCAAGCAGATTTAAGAACAGCTATTTGGAGAGAACGTAGAGTAGAATTGGCTTTCGAACACGATAGATATTTTGATTTAGTACGAACCGGTCAAGCTCAAGCTGCTTTTGCTATTCATGGAAAACAGTTTATCGTAGGAAAACATGAATTGTTTCCATTACCACAAAGATTTATCAATGAATCCCAAGGTTTATCAACTCAAAATCCAAATTACTAAAAAAGCTCTGGGTAGTTTAAAATCCTACCCAAGGCTTCAACTCACTTAAAAAATTATAACAATGAAAAACAAATATAAATTTTTAGCCGCTTTATCTTTATCGTTGGTTTGCATCAACTTTGGTTGTGAAGAAGATTTAGATAGCAACGAACCAATACCCTACCAACCCATTGGAGGTTATGAATTTTCAGATGAAATTGCTCCCGATAATCTTGTAGTAAAAATGAGTTTTGAAAATGACGTAACAGACGTAAAAAATGGTTTATCTGGTGGTGCAGTAA
>JANJWE010000211.1 GCA_024709705.1 Flavobacterium sp.
TAATTAACAACCAAGAATTACTTTGACTATCATTCATCACATAAATTGAAAGTGCAATTCCACCTAAAACAGAAACTAACAAGGTATGTAATAACAATAAATAATATTGATAATCTACTATTAAATCACTTTCAAAAATGACATAGCAAAAAAGCATTAAAAAAGGAATTGAACTCAAAACTATGGACAATATATCGTTTTTGATTTGCATTTTAAGAACATAATATATTTGAATCATTCGATGTATAGCAAAAACAATCAAAGCCCAAAAAATGAAATAAAAACTCGAATGGATAAAGAGCATATTTGTTAGAAATGACGTAAAAATTGTCAAATAAAACCACATATCTTTCACCTTTGATGTTTGCCAATACATTACTCCTAAAAGAATAGATAGTAATGGTTTAAAAATGTAAATAAGAGGTAAAATTCTAAAGTATTCAGCACCTATCTCAATAAATGCAACTACAAAGTAAAGAATTATGAGAAATCTAACTTTAGGCATATTGAAGAAACAATTTAATCCACTATAAAGTTATATTATTTTTTAACATAAATTTATATTTTTTACATTTTTTATAAAAAAGCCGAGCTATTAACATAACTCGGCTTTTGAAATTACTTTATTGAATTATTTGGATGATTTAACAGCTAATGTATAAATAACTAAACCAAAACCAATTTTATTAATTGCATCAGCTATGTTATAAACCACATCAATGTTAAGATTTAAACCATGCAAACCGCTGTACCATCCGTCAGTTCCGAGCATGTAACCTAATGGATAAATAGACCAACCTACAAGAACAAACCAACACAAAATTTTGTGAGCGGCTAATACATCACCACCGGCTTCTTTGGCTAATTTAGATGCAGCACCCAACCAAATGTCATAAACAATTACAAAGTAGGCAACACCAGAGATAAAGCCCCAAAGTGCCGCATTATCGCGATCTACAGCTTCTCCAAAATAACCGGTTACCAACATAATAATTGAAAAACCAATCATTCTCCACAAAAGCGATTGTTTCGCACCGGCTACTTTTAAAATTAAATAAAACTCAAGACACATTAAAGGCACTGTTAACACCCAATCCACATAACGGAAGAACGTTGGAGATTCCATGTGTGCAGCCCAATAATCTCGCATGTAAAAATAATGAACCGCAGCAATAAATGTTATCAATCCGGAAACTAAAACTGAAGTCCGCCACTTTTTATCAAACTGACTTAAGGATAAAAAGAAAAAGGCTGATGCTGCCATCATTGCCATACAGCCTACAAAAAATGTAAATCCTACATAATCGGTAGGGTCTAACTTTGGAACTAAGTCCACAAATAAGGTAAAAGTTTTCATAATCAATTTTATTTAGATTTTTGTTTAAACAAATTTAATAAAGGTTAAACAATAATAATATATTTTGTTTAATTTTTTTTTATTATTTTTAAACAATTTTTAAAATGATATGAAAGATTTTACTAAATTCTTAATAATTTCAAGCTTTTTGGCCTTATGGCTTAACTCATTTGTAACGGATGAAGTTTTAAATTATATAGGATTTTTATTAATTTTTTCGTTTGGAATATTGCATGGTTCAAATGATTTGTTGCTAATAATGAAATCAGAAAATAATAAAAAACCATTTATCAAAGTATTTGGGTACTATATAGGAGTAGTAACTTTGGGTATAGTGCTATTTAGTTTTAAACCTGCAATTGCCTTAATTTTATTTATTATTATAAGTGGATATCATTTTGGAGAACAACATTGGGAATTTCTAAACTCCGGAAAATTGAAATTCCCTGATATACTTTTACGATTTTCTTACGGATTGTCGATTTTGAGTTTACTATTCATATTTCATGTACAAGAAGTACAAAACATCATTTATGATTTGACCGAAATAAAAATTAATAAAAACGTTTTTAATTTAATTTTCTGGATATCTTTTATAATACTATGTCTTTTGTGCTTATTTCAATTAAGAACAAATGCGAATTTTAAAAAATATCTACTTCATGAAATTGTTTTATTTTTAATTTTCTCTATTCTATTTAAATCATCCTCTTTAATATGGGGATTTTCGATTTATTTTATTTTATGGCACAGTATTCCTTCTGTTCGCGATCAAATGCAATTTTTGTATGGGTCAATAAATTTTGATAACTTTAAAAGGTACGTTAAATCCGCCTTTCTTTATTGGTTAGTTTCAGTTACTGGGATTCTTATTACTCTTATTTTCTTTCGCGAAAATCGATATTTTGAAGCCTTGTTTTTTTCATTATTAGCTGCCATTACCTTCCCTCATGTTTGGGTTATTCTAAATATGTTCAAAATAAAAAAAGCGAACTAAATAAGTTCGCTTTTTATTTTTACTATGTAAAAGAAATTACTTCACTTCTTCAAAATCAACATCTTGTGTTTGGTCGCCACTTGCATCAGCTTGTGGTTGTGCTTGCTGTGCTCCTTGACCTTCGGCTTGAGCTTTATACATTTCTTCAGAGGCATTTTTCCAAGCTTCGTTGATTTTGTCTAATGCCGGCTGAATTACCGCAACATCTTTAGATTCAAAAGCCACTTTCAATTCGGTTAAAGCTGCTTCGATTGGTTGTTTGTTCGCATCAGACAATTTATCACCAAACTCTTTCAATTGTTTTTCTGTTTGGAAAATCATACTGTCTGCTTCATTCAATTTATCAGCTTTCTCTTTGGCTAATTTATCTGATTCCGCATTGATTTCTGCTTCTTTTTTCATTCTTTCAATTTCTTCCTGAGTTAATCCAGAAGAAGCTTCGATACGAATATCATGTGATTTTCCGGTTCCTTTATCGGTTGCCGATACTTTGATGATACCGTTTGCATCAATATCAAACGTTACTTCAATTTGTGGCACACCTCTTGGAGCTGGTGGAATTCCATCCAAATGGAAACGACCAATTGTTTTATTGTCATTTGCCATTGGTCTTTCACCTTGCAACACGTGAATTTCTACCGAAGGTTGATTATCAACAGCCGTTGAAAACACTTGTGATTTTTTGGTAGGAATAGTAGTGTTGGCCTCAATTAATTTAGTCATCACACTACCCATAGTTTCAATACCTAATGAAAGAGGTGTTACGTCAAGTAACAAAACATCTTTTACATCTCCGGTTAATACACCACCTTGAATAGCCGCACCAATAGCCACAACCTCATCCGGATTCACCCCTTTTGATGGTTTTTTTCCGAAGAATTTCTCCACTTGTTCTTGAATAACCGGCATACGAGTTGAACCGCCTACTAAGATTACCTCATCGATATCTGAGGTAGATAATCCGGCATCTTTCAATGCTTTGGCAACAGGTTCCATAGAACGTTTTACTAAATTTTCTGCTAATTGCTCAAATTTCGCTCTGGTTAAGGTTTTTACTAAGTGTTTTGGTCCACTTGCTGTAGCAGTTACATAAGGCAAGTTGATTTCTGTTTGCGTAGAAGAAGACAATTCAATCTTTGCTTTTTCGGCTGCTTCTTTCAAACGTTGTAAAGCCATTGGGTCTTTACGTAGATCTACCCCTTCTTCGCTGTTGAATTCATTGGCCAACCAATCAATGATTACTTGGTCAAAGTCATCACCACCCAAGTGAGTATCTCCGTTTGTAGATAATACTTCAAAAACACCGTCACCTAATTCAAGTACAGAAATATCAAAAGTACCTCCACCTAAATCGTACACGGCAATTTTTTGATCTTTTCCGGCTTTATCCAAACCATAGGCCAATGCCGCAGCTGTAGGCTCATTGATAATTCGCATTACTTTTAAAC
>JANJWE010000240.1 GCA_024709705.1 Flavobacterium sp.
GCCGGAGAAGTACTTACCGGAGCATCAGGGTCGTTAAAATATCCACCCGGACTCGGATTCATACTCGCAACCAACATAAAAGAAGATGGATAAGTAATCGTAAATTTTGCTCTGGAAATCGTTACTTCTCTATCTTCCAAAGGTTGCCGCATGACTTCCAATACTTCGCGTTTGAATTCAGGCAATTCATCTAAAAATAAAACCCCATTATGAGCCAATGAAATTTCGCCCGGTTGCGGATAACTTCCTCCTCCTACCAAAGAAACCGATGAAGCCGTATGATGCGGACTCCTAAAGGGTCGCTGACTCATCAATCCGGCATCTTTGATCTTTCCGGCAACCGAATGAATTTTGGTAGTTTCCAAGGCCTCTTTCATGGTCATTGGTGGCAAAATACTTGGCATCCGTTTGGCTAACATAGTTTTTCCTGAGCCTGGTGGACCAATTAAAATGATGTTATGACCACCTGCAGCGGCAATTTCCATACAACGTTTAATTCCCTCCTGCCCTTTTACATCCGAAAAATCAAATTCCGGAAAATCTAATGTTTTAGAAAACTCTGTTTGCGTATCAATAACAGTCGGTTGTAAATCTCCTTTTCCTTCGAAAAAGTCAATTACTTGTAGCACATTTTCAACACCATACACATCCAAACCTTCCACTATGGCGGCTTCTTTTACATTTTGAATGGGAAGAATAAATCCTTTATACCCTTCTTCTTTAGCTTTAATGGCAATTGACAAGGCTCCTTTTATGGGTTGCAAACCGCCATCCAACGAAAGTTCACCCATAATAATGTATCGATCAAGTTCCTCTGCCTGAATTTGTCCGGTAGCAACCAAAATACCAATAGCAATCGTAAGGTCGTAAGCCGAACCCTCTTTTCGCATATCGGCCGGAGCCATATTGATAGTAATTTTTTTAACCGGTAAAGAATAATTGTTATTTTTGAGTGCTGCAGCAATGCGGTAACTGCTCTCTTTGATGGCATTGTCGGGTAATCCGACCAAGTGGTAACCCACTCCTTTATCTATATTTACTTCAACAGTAATCGTGGTGGCTTCAACACCGAAAACGGCACTTCCAAATACTTTAACTAACATGGCGTATATATTTAATGTGACAAATATCACAAATTGATTTTTTTAAAAGAAGTAAATTTGTCACTAATTTCATCTGTTATGAAAAAAAAGCAATTAATTTCCGGTCTTATCCTTTTATTTATTCATTATTCTGGATTTACTCAAGTCATCACAAATCAAGAACAACAAATTTGGATGGGTTACATTACACAGTCTAAGGTTAGTAATTCACACAGCATATGGAATGATTTTCATTGGGTACCCGGAAGTTTTATTTTAGGTCGAACGGGCTTTACTTTTCATTTAACTGATAGTCTGAAAACCACAATTACCGCAGGATATGCATTTGCCATGAGTTATCCTCCTGAAAATCAAAATACTTTTAGACCGGAGCATAGACCTTGGGGCCAAATTACATTGAGTCATAAAAATACTCGCTTTTCTTATTTTCACAGATTTAGATATGAAGCTCGACTTCGTGGCTTGATTATTGATGACCATTTACAGAATGAATTTAATTTTAATCATCGATTAAGATATTTATTTCAAACCCGCTTTTACCCCAATTCAAAATTGAATAAGAAATGGTTTTTAATGTTCTCTGATGAAATATTGTGCAATGCCGGTAATGATGTAAAAAATCATTTTAGATTAGACCAAAACAGAATTTCAATTGGAACCGGATTGCATTACAAGAAAAGTACTTTTCAAATTGCCTACATGAATCAAATGATAGAATCAAATGCTTCCACTACATTTAAAATGAATCACAATTTGCAAATTTTAGTCTTTCAAAATTTCGATTGGAGAAAAAAATAATTTTAAAAATAAAACCACAGCTTCAAAATTTTCGTATTTGGTAAAACCAATAAACCTTAAATACGCAAAACAATGCCCCATAATGTTAATACTACCGACGAAGAGCAAAGGCTTAACGCCTTAAATAGCTATGCGGTTTTGGATACAAAACCGGAAAAAGATTTTGATGATATTGCAGAATTGGCATCACAAATATGTGAAGTTCCTATATCATCTATTGCTATCATGGATAAAGACAGACAATGGTTTAAATCCAGAATCGGAATTGATAAATCAGAAATTCCTCGTGAAGAATCATTTTGTAATTTTCTGATGAATGAAAATTTAGACTCAATTCATGTAGAAAATATGATAGAACATCCTTATTTTTCAAAAAACCCCTATGTCTCGGGTGACCCCAAATTGGCCTTTTACGCAGGAGTACTCTTAATAGATCCGGACGGTTATACTTTGGGAAGTTTATGTGTGTATGATTTGCAACCCAAAAAACTTTCCGATTTTCAATTTAATGCCTTAAAAAAACTAGCTAATCAAGTAATTCAACTACTAAAACTTAGAAAGAAAAATTCACAATTGGAAGAAAACAATACGAACTTATTGGCTAAATATAACGAATTAGAACAATTTGCTCAAGTAGTTTCACACGATATCAAATCACCACTCAATAACATTATTTCTTTAACCCATTTGTTTCAACAAGAATATGGAAAAGTTATAGATTCGGAAGGAAATGAATACTTGGATTACATTTCAAAATCATCTTTAGAATTAAAAAACTTTGTAGATGCCATTTTGATATACTACAAAAGCGATACTATAAATACGCAAGAGAAGCAAGAAATAAACTGGGAAGAACTGCTTAAAAAATCAATTGCCCTGTTGGATTCAAAAGATGAATATGATATTAAATTTAATATAAAAAGCATCGAACCTTTTTATTCAAATAAAATGGCTTTGGAACAAATTGTTTCCAACTTGATCAGTAACAGTATCAAATACAACGATAAAAAGAACATTGAAGTTCTAATTGAAATTCAAAATTTAACTTCAGAAATTGAGCTCTCCATCAAAGATAATGGGATGGGAATCGCCAAAGCCGACTTTGAAAAAATCTTCTCATTTTTCACTACTTTAGGAAAAAAAGACCGATTTGATAATTTGGGTACAGGAATCGGACTTTCAACCGTTCAGAAGTTAGTAACCAAATTGAATGGAAGAATAGAACTTGAATCTGAAATGGGATACGGTTCTACTTTCAAAATATTTTTAAAAAAATAAAGCAAATTTTCCGAGGAATAACAAAAAAAACCACTCCGTAAAGAGTGGCTTTTTTTATTATTTTTTAAACTTGTCAATTCCGCTTCGTAACCATTTTTCGTATCTTTTGATATCGGGATCATAACTGGCCGGTTCATCAGAAAGGGTATTTCCCTCTGTATCCAAAATCAAATAATAAGGCTGTGCATTGGCTTTGTATTTGGTGATTTGAAAATCACTCCATTTGTTCCCGATGGTTTTGATTTTTTTGCCGGTTTCTTTGGAAACATATTTTTCGTTTTCGGCTAATTCCTTTTTGTCATCAACATACAACGAAATTAAAACAACTTCATTTTTTAAAATAGAAAGTATTTTTTTATCTGACCAAACATAGTCTTCCATTTTACGGCAATTCACACATGCATAACCGGTAAAATCAAGTAAAATAGGTTTATTTATTTGTTTGGCATAAGCCAATCCATCCTCGTAATCATGAAAAGCAATAATTCCATGTGGCCCCGAATGAGCTCCTTTTGGCAAAGCTCCTATATCTGACGAACCTCCTCCTCCACTTCCAATTCCGGTTGGACTTTCACTATAATTTAGTGGTGGTGGAAAACCTGATATAATTTTTAAAGGTGCTCCCCAAAGTCCTGGAATCAAATAAATGGTGAAACTCAATACAAACAATCCCATAAACAATCTTCCAACGGAAATATGTGTCAACGGACTATCATGAGGCAATGTTATTTTTCCAAATAAATACAATGCCCAAGCACCAAAAACGGCAATCCAAATGGCTAAAAATGTTTCTCTTTCAAACCAATGCAATTGTAAAACCAAATCGGCATTGGATAAAAATTTAAACGCAAAAGCCAATTCTAAAAATCCTAATGAAACTTTTACCGTATTCAACCATCCACCTGATTTTGGTAAGGAATTCATCCAACCCGGAAATAAAGCAAATAACATAAATGGTAAAGCAATGGCTGATGAAAATCCTAACATTCCCACAATTGGAGCAATTCCTCCTTTGGATGCGGCTTCTACAATTAAGGTTCCTACAATGGGTCCGGTACACGAAAAAGAAACTATAGCTAACGCCAATGCCATAAAAAAGATACCGATGATTCCTCCTCTATCTGCTTGTTGGTCTACTTTATTGGCCCAAGAATTAGGTAATACAATTTCAAACGCACCTAAAAAAGATGCCGCAAAAAAGATTAATAATCCGAAGAAAATGACATTGAAAGCAACACTGGTAGATAATTCATTCAACGAATCAGCTCCAAAAATGGCTGTAATGGCAGAACCTAAAGCTACATAAATTACGATGATTGAAATGCCGTAAATAATAGCGTTCTTGATTCCTTTGGCTCTATCTTTACTTTGTTTGGTAAAAAAACTCACGGTCATGGGTATCATTGGGAACACACAAGGTGTCAACAATGCGGCAAAACCGGAAAAAAATGCAATAATGAAAATAGTCCAAAGTCCTTTTTGTTCCTCTTTTTTCTCTACTTTTTCACTTTTGGCTTTTACCAATTTATTTTCTAATTTTTCTCCAATCTCATCTTTAACTTTAGTTACAGTATCGCTAACAGAAATAACCGTTTCTGTGTTTTCCAATTTGGGTAATTGAAATTCAAAAACTTTAAATTGTTGTATACATTGTTCCAAACAGGCTTGGTATTCTACTTCAACTTTAATTGACTTTAAGTTGGGATTGATCACTTTAATTTTTTGCGAAAACTGGGCAGATCCTTCAAAAATATATTCATCAACCCCAAAAGCTTCTTCAAATTTTACTTTGTATTTACTTTCTGTGGTTTTTCCAATCAATTGGTAATTCCCTTTTGCATTTTCATAAATAAAAACACTAGGCAATGATCCACCTTCCGGAGTAAACTGAGAAAAAATGTGCCAATCTTTTTGAATGGTAGCATCAAATTTCAATACAAATTCGGTATCCGATTTTTGTTCAATGGAGGTTTTCCATTTTACAGGATCTAAAATTTGAGCTTGTGAAAAAGTAAAAGCAAAAAGTGTAAAGAGTGTAAAAATTAAATTTCTCATTATAATACTGCTATTTTTAAAATAGTTTGTGTGTTTTCGGTTACTTTAAATCGGTTGTCCATTCGTTTTCCAACGAGCCAAACAATATGATTATCAGAACATAAAAGCCAAGCCTTTTCCTTTTCGATAAGTGACAATTTTTCGTCTTTAAAAAATTTGCTGACTTTCTTTTTTCCGATCATACCAAAAGGGTAAAAATAATCACCTTCTTGCCATTTGCGAAGTTTTAAAGGAAACTTTAACGTATCTGCATCTACAAAGATAGTTTTTGCATCGGAGATTGAAACGCTACTTACGTTACAGAACTGTAATTTTAAGGGAAAATTAAGTTCATTCTGATTTTCATCAATAAAGAAATCTCCAG
>JANJWE010000251.1 GCA_024709705.1 Flavobacterium sp.
ATTGTTTCGGGTTCGTTTGCATATTTTGTTTTCAAAAGACCCTTCGAACTCAGAAGATTAGTTAAAATACAATCCAGACAGTTAACCAAATCGGAAGGATTATTTAAAACCATATTTGATAAAGCAGCTGTTGGTATAGCCAAAATTAACAGTACCAATTTTAAACTTTCTGAGGTAAATGATCGTTTTGCAGAAATATTAGGTTATACGCCACAAGAACTTCAAAATAAATCGCTGCCCGATATCACTCAATCTTGTGATTACGTTCTAATTCAAGAAAAAGAATCCCAATTAAGGTCCGGTGAAATTCAAGAATACAAAGTTGAAATCCGACTTCAATCTAAGGAGAAAAAAGAAATTTGGGTAAATTTAACCGTATCAGCTTTATCTGAAGCAAACAAAAGTTCTGATTTAAATGTTGCCATTATTGAAGATATAACGGTTAAAAAGTTTTCTGAAAATCAAATCATTGAAAGTAACAAAAGACTAAAAAGTCTATTTGATGATTCGCCTATTCCGCTTTGGGAAGAAGATTTTTCAGATGTAAAAAAACATTTAATTAGTTTAGGTCTAATTGGTCTTCCAAAAAAAGATATCGAGAAATATATGGCTCAAAATCCTGATTTGGTTTTTGAATGTATTAGTAAAATTAAGATTCTTAGATTAAATCAAAATTGTCTTCTCTTACATGAAGCCGAAAGTGTAGAACAATTAATGGTTCATTTTGATAAAATAATGACCGATGATGCTTTGGAAACGGTCAAAAAACAAATTATCACCATTTGTAAAAACAAATCCAAATTTGAAACCGATTCTAAAATTAAAACTTTAAATGGTAAAGAAAAATACATTCATTTACAATGGAATGTCATTTCAGGTTACGAAGAAAATTTAGAACGGGTAATCATTACTACCGAAGATATTACCGAAAGAAAATTAGCTCAAATCAATTCCGAAGAGTCTCAAAAAAAATTAAATGCACTTATTAATTCAATTGATGGAATTGTTTGGGAATATATTCCTGAAAATGAATCTTTTAGTTTTATTAGTGATAAGGTTTCCGATATTTTGGGCTATGACAAGGAAGAATGGCTCAATAACAGACAGTTTTGGGAAAATCACATTCATCCCGAAGATCGCGATGCTATTCTTGATAAGTTTAAAAAATTAAATGCCAAAAACAATGCATTAGATTGCGAGTACCGTATGATTACACGTTCCGGAAAAACGATTTGGGTTCGAGATATAATCAATTATATTTCTCACAAAACTTCAACAAACGTTACCATTCGCGGTATCATCATTGATATTACCAATTCAAAACAAATTGAGAAAAACCTAAATCAATCACTCGAATTAGTTACCAAACACAACCAAAGATTATTTAACTTCTCTCATATTGTATCTCATAATCTTCGCTCTCATACCAGCAATATCCAATCTATTATTAACCTTCTAGATATTACAATTGAACCCAAAGAAAGAGAAGAACTTTTAGATATGCTCAAAACCGTCTCGTCAGATTTAGACGAATCTGTTCATCATTTAAATGAAATAACAAACATTTATACTAATATTGATGTTGAAAAACGAAAAATTCAACTTAAATTAGCAGTAGAAAATATTTTGTTTGGGTTATCTAATATCATCACTCTTTTAAAAGCTGAAGTAACCAACAATTTGTCTCACAAAACATTAGTAGAGCATAATCCTTCATATCTAGATAACATCATTTTAAATTTCTTACTATATATTTTAAAAAATAAAGATTTAAAAACAGCCCCAAAAATTAAAATACAATCCTACGAAGAAGACCATTATACTGTTTTAGAAATAGCAGATCAAGGAAAAGGAATAAATAAAAAAGAGACTAGTAACAAAATCTTTAATCTTTTTCATGTTGTTGATAACGATAGTAATTTGAATCACGGATTTGGACTATTTATTGCTAAAAGTCAAATTGAAGCCTTAAATGGAAAAATTCTCATCGAAAATAAAGACGAAGAAACACTATTCAAAATTTATTTTAAATGAAAAAATCGGTCCTAATCATTGACAACGATCCAATTTATCTGACAATTACGCAAAAAATAATTGAACGATTTGAATTGGCTGAATCAATTTTCATTGGGAAAGACGGCCTTGAATCTATCAATTTTATTAAAAATAGAATAGTAGAGAATCAACATTTACCCGAAATAATTCTACTCGACCTCGAAATGCCTATCATGAATGGGTGGGAATTTTTGGACGAATATTGTAAAATTAAAGACTCCTTCCCAAACCAAGTTTCCATTTATATTGTGAGTTCATCTATTTCATATACCGATAAAAACAAAGCAAAAAACTACAGTGATGTGAAAGATTTTTTCTCAAAACCCGTAAGTATTGAAACTTTAAAAGACGTTTTAAACAACTAATTTTCAATTAACTAATAGCCTCATTTCTTTTATCATAAAAAAATGACAATTAATTGTAGGTTTCCCTTTATTTTAAATACTTTTGCTACAATTAATAGTATTTAAAATGAAAAAAATCGTAGTTGCTTTAGCTGTTTTCAGCAGCTTACTCTCCTGCTCAAAATTGGGCGAAAATGAATTTGAAATCACGGGGTCTGCCGCAGGAATTGAAGATGGTACCTTAGCCATCTTAGAAACTCAAGACGAAAGTGGTATGGGACTTATTGCTAAAGATACTGCAATAATCAAAGACGGAAAATTTACTTTTAAAGGAACGGTTACAGAGCCCGAATTACAACTCATTCAAATTGAAAAACTACAAGATAAAATTGTATTTATTCTTGAAAACGGCCCCATATCTATTACCGTTTACAAGGATAGTTTAAACAAATCCTTAATTGGAGGAACTTTTAACAACGACCAATTTGCAAAATACAACAAAGAGCAAGGTGCTATTCAGAAAAAAATTGTCGATTTCAGAACCGCAAAAATGCAACAAATGCAAGAAGCTATGGCTACGAACGACTCTGTAACTATGAACAGCATTCGCAATGAGTTTGCCGGCTTGGAAACCGAACTCAATGAACTAAATTTTTCATTTGCAGAAAAAAACCCTAAAGCTTTTATTAGCGTTCTTATGCTGGAAAACATGTTTTACCAACCCAATGTAAATTTTGAACGTGTTGAAAAATTATTTAAACAATTAGATTCATCTGTAAAAAATACCAAACCCGGAAAAAAATTAAGCGAATTAATCAGTAATTTCAGTGCAGCATCCGTTGGAAAACCCGCACCCGATTTTTCTGCACCAAATCCGGAAGGGAAAACCATTTCGTTAAAAGAAAATCTGGGCAAAGTTACCATTATAGATTTTTGGGCTTCTTGGTGTGCTCCTTGTCGCAAAGAAAACCCTAATGTAGTAGCTCTTTACAATGAATTTAAAGACAAAGGGCTTCAAATTATTGGGGTTTCTCTAGACAAAGAAGGAGATGATGAAAAATGGAAACAAGCAATTTTAACCGATAAATTGACTTGGCCTCAAGTTTCCAATTTAAAATATTGGAATGATCCAATTGCCAAAAAATACAACATTCAAGGAATTCCGGCCATCTTTATTTTAGATGCCAATGGAGTTATTGTAGCCAAAGATTTAAGAGGTGCCGAACTTCGTGAAAAAGTACAAGAACTTTTAGCTGCAAACTAATACAAAAAATTTCCAAAAAGTATAGCAATAAAAAAAACCTGATACATAATGTATCAGGTTTTTTTTTGTGGGGAGAGCAGGATTCGAACCTG
>JANJWE010000076.1 GCA_024709705.1 Flavobacterium sp.
CCCTCAACCACTCGAGCAACATAAACACCATTTACAAATAACTTAATAGATTTTTGTTTCAAATGTGGAAATTGTTCAGCTTGATATCCCAAAAAAGAAATTAACTTTTGAGTTTGTGAAGCCACCTCTTGCGTAATAAAATCGACTTCAAAAGGCACCGAATTATAAAAACTCAAGTAATACCTGTAAAGTAGTCCAAGAATGGCATAACTTAAAATAAATTTTACCAAAAAAGCTAAAAAGGGTTTGTAAGCCTCAAAATATTTTTTCATGAACCTATTTTTAACAAAAATATATAAATTAACGGGTTTTTGATACTCTATATTTGCAAAAAATAAATTAGAATGAACTTTGAAAATTTTAAACCCGGAATATTAGAAATACTTCAAAATCCGTCAAAAGATAGAGAAGAAAAACTTAAAAGTCTTTGTCAATTTTTACATGATCAGATTTCTTACTACAATTGGGTTGGATTCTACTTTGCAGATGCAGAAAATCAAACCTTGCATTTAGGACCCTATGTAGGAGCCCCTACTGATCACACCGTAATTCCTTTTGGAAAAGGGATTTGTGGTCAAGTAGCCGTTTCCAATCAAAATTTTGTAGTGCCTGATGTAAGTGCACAAGACAATTATATTGCTTGTAGTTTTACTGTTAAATCAGAAATAGTAGTTCCCCTTTTTGTAAACGGCGAAAACATTGGTCAAATTGACATAGACAGTCATGTTTTAGATCCTTTTAGTGAGAGTGACGAACGCTTTTTGGAATTTGTAAATAAAGAAGTCGCAAAGTTGTTTTAGAAAAAACTTGTTCATTCCAAAAATAAAACTACCTTTGCACACGAATTGAGAAAAACTCCATTCATACATAATAATCATTTAAATAATATTGGAATGTATTTAACTAAAGAAACAAAAGCTGAAATCTTCGCAAAACACGGAGGTAAAGCTGAAAACACCGGTTCTGCCGAAGGACAAATTGCTTTGTTCACATTCAGAATCAACCACTTAACCGGACATTTGAAAAAAAATCGTCACGATTTTAATACCGAACGTTCATTGGTGAAATTGGTAGGTAAAAGAAGAAGCCTTCTTGACTATCTTAAGAAAAAAGATATCAATAGATATCGTGAGATTATTAAAGAATTAGGAATTAGAAAATAATCAACTAAAGGGGCTTTGTGCCCCTTTTTGTTTTATATATTTGAAGAAAAAAGTTTGGTTTTTCATTGGGTTACACAACAACTACACACAACAACAACACAACAAAACCTAATATTAATACCAAATTAAGGATTTTTTTATGATTCCAAATGTAACTAGAGAGGTTATCGATTTAGGAGATGGACGTACCATTTCAATCGAAACCGGAAAATTAGCGAAACAAGCAGACGGTTCTGTAGTAGTTCGCTTGGGAGATTGCATGTTATTAGCAACAGCCGTATCTGCCCGAACAGCAAATCCAGGAGTGGATTTTTTACCATTAACCGTTGATTACCGCGAAAAATTTGCCGCTGCAGGAAGATTTCCGGGTGGATTTTTCAAAAGAGAAGCTCGTCCGAGCGACAGTGAAGTATTAACCATGCGTTTAGTTGACCGTGTATTGCGTCCACTTTTCCCGGATGATTACCATGCTGAAACACAAGTGATGATTCAATTGATGAGTCATGACGACAATGTGATGCCGGATGCATTAGCCGGATTAGCTGCTTCTGCTGCATTAGCTGTTTCCGACATACCTTTTTACAATTTAATTTCTGAGGTTCGTGTAGCCCGTATTGATGGGCAATTTGTAATCAATCCCAGCAAAGCTCAATTAGAACTATCTGATATTGATATGATGATTGGTGCTTCTATGGATTCAGTTGCCATGGTTGAAGGTGAGATGAAAGAAATTTCAGAAAAAGAAATGGTTGAAGCCATCAAATTTGCTCATGAAGCCATTAAAGTACAGATTGAAGCCCAAGAACGTTTACGCAAAGCTGTAGGTTCACCGGAATACAGAACCTATGAAGGAGAAGTAGAAGATGAAACCGTTTATGCAAAAATCAAAGCCGCTTCGTATGACAAGTATTATGCAATTGCCATGGAAGCTTCTGCAAAAAGCGAAAGAGGTGAAAAATTTGCTGCTGTGAAAGAAGAAGTAAAAGCTTTGTTTACTGAAGAAGAATATGCTGAAAATGCAGATTTAGCTGAGCTGGTAAGCAAATACAACTATAAAACACAAAAAGAAGCCGTTCGTAACGTAATTCTTGAAAAAGGTATTCGTTTAGACGGAAGAAAAACAACCGAAATCAGACCAATTTGGTGTGAAACGGATTATTTGCCCTCTGTTCACGGTTCATCTTTGTTTACTCGTGGTGAAACACAAGCATTGGCTACTGTTACACTAGGTACTTCAAGAGAGGCCAATGTAATCGATTCCCCAAGCGAACAAGGAGAAGAAAAATTCTATCTACACTATAACTTCCCTCCTTTCTCAACCGGTGAAGCAAAACCATTGAGAGGAACTTCGAGAAGAGAAGTTGGTCATGGTAACTTGGCTCAAAGAGCCTTAAAAAATATGATTCCTGCTGATTGTCCTTATACCATCAGAGTTGTTTCTGAAGTGTTGGAATCAAACGGTTCTTCTTCTATGGCAACCGTTTGTGCAGGAACCATGGCGTTGATGGATGCGGGAGTTCAAATGACAAAACCGGTTTCCGGCATTGCTATGGGATTGATAACAGACGGTCAAAAATTTGCTGTGCTTTCTGATATTTTAGGGGATGAAGATCATTTAGGTGATATGGACTTTAAAGTAACCGGAACAGTAGACGGAATTACCGCTTGCCAAATGGATATTAAGATTGATGGTTTGCGATATGACATTATGGAGCAAGCCCTGGAACAGGCTAGAGATGGCCGTATGCATATTTTAAGCAAAATTACCGAAACCATTGCTACACCAAGAGCAGATGTGAAAAAGCATGCTCCAAAAATCATCATGCGAACTATACCCGGAAACTTTATTGGTGCCTTAATTGGTCCGGGTGGAAAAGTAATTCAAGAATTACAAAAAGCAACCGGAACTACAATTGTTATCAATGAAGTAGACGAGCAAGGTGTTGTAGAAATTTTAGGAACAGATCCGGATGGAATTGCAGCGGTATTAGCAAAAATTGACAGCATTATTTTCAAACCGGAAGTAGGTGAAGCTTATGAGGTTAAAGTAATAAAAATGCTTGATTTTGGAGCCGTTGTAGAGTATACAGCTGCACCTGGAAATGAAGTTTTATTACACGTATCTGAATTGGCTTGGGAAAGAACCGAAAATGTAGCAGATGTTGTTAAAATGGGAGATGTTTTCATGGTGAAATATCTAGGAATCGACCCCAAAACGAGAAAAGAAAAAGTTTCTAAAAAAGCCCTCTTACCAAGACCTCCGAGAGAAGAGAAAAAAGATGCTCCTAAAAAAGATTAAAACCTTTTTGATATAATAAAAAAGCCGATTCACTTGCATCGGTTTTTTTATTATTTTTAGACAGAAAAATCATTCTTTTAACATAAAATCTTAACAATTATTTTATATTTGCAGTAATGCCAGTTAAAAATATTTATGATTTTATCATTTGACCGCTTAATTCTTTTTATTTCCCTCTTTCTATTCGGATATATGAACGCACAAGAATTGAGTGTAACTGGCATCCTAATTGATGAAAATCAAAACCCAATAGAATCTGCAGAAGTTGTT
>JANJWE010000084.1 GCA_024709705.1 Flavobacterium sp.
GGTTTATCTTTTAATTCTTTGGATACTGTTTTTTGAACCGAATTTACAATTGCATTAACTTGTGTATTGGAATTTCCATTGCATATAATGAAATAGTCACAAACCGTGTTTTCGATTTCTCTTAAATCTAAAATATCGATATCGTTTCCTTTAACTTCTTCTATACCTTTGATGATGTTACTAAGTAGCTCATCTTTACTTATCGTTTTTTTAGCCATTAATGTTTATAATTTTCGCAAAGTTATCAATTTTTGTGTTTATTTTTGAACCTTAACACAAGATTAAATAGATAGCTCTAATTTATATGCATATCATCAAACTAAATGCCATAAACTCAACCAACCACTATTTAAAAGAGTTATCTTCTAAACAATTGGTTGAAAACTTTACAATTGTTGTTGCAAAAGAACAGTATGCCGGTAAAGGTCAAATGGGAACAACTTGGGTTTCTGATGGAGGTAAGAATCTGACATTTAGTATTTTAATTAAAGATTTGATTTTGGAAATTCAGGATTTATTTACTTTAAATGCCACGATTTCTATTGCGATTTGCCATTTGTTAAAAAAACATTCTATTCCTAATGTTCGTATTAAATGGCCAAACGACATAATGTCAGGTTCCAAAAAAATTGGGGGCATATTAATTGAAAATACAGTCAAAACCAACGGTGAATTCTTCTCAATTATTGGTATAGGATTGAATGTGAATCAGACTCATTTTGATGATTTGCCAAGGGCATCCTCTTTAGCATTGGTTACAAATCGGATTTTTGATACTGATGAATTGCTGATTTCTCTCTGTAATGAAATTAAAAGAGGTGTCCTGGTTATGCATCAAGACGTAAATTTGGTCTGGAAAAATTACCATACCCTAATGTTTAGAATTGATTTACCCTCTGTTTTTCAAGATCTTGGAGGAAATAAGTTCATGGGAATTATTAAAGAAGTTACTCATGAAGGAAAGTTGAAGGTATTACTTGAAGATGTTACATTCAGAGAATTTGGAATTAAAGAGGTAACTTTGTTGTATTAAAAAAACCACACTTGTTAAAGTGTGGTCTTTCAGAATTAAACTAAACTACAAGATTAAAAACAGTAACTGTTTTCAGCTACTAATTTGGCCGTAATGGTTTCTCTTAAGCCAACAATATTTGGCATGTTGGTATATTTGGTGAAGCGACGTAATCCCATCAACATCATACGTTGCTCATCGCCTTCGGCAAATGAAATGATGCTTTCTTTTCCTTTTTGAGATACAACGTCAACGGCTTTGTATAAATACAATTTAGCCATCGCAATTTGTTCTTTGGCTTTTTCTTCGCCTACTTTTTTGGCTAATTTTTCGGTACGCAAAACGGTACTTTCTGCCATGTAAATTTCTATCAACATATCGGCAGCCGCCATTAATAATTGTTGGTGCCCATCCAAGTCCATTCCGTATTTTTGAACGGCAGCTCCGGCAACCATTAAAAAGGCTTTTTTCAATTTGCCCACCATTTCTTTTTCTTCCGAAAATAACTCCGAATAATCAGGTGTTTCAAACGATGGAATACCCATTAATTCTTCTTGCACTTTCATGGCCGGACCTAATAAATCCACATGACCTTTCATGGCTTTTTTGATTAACATTCCCACCGAAAGCATACGATTAATTTCGTTAGTACCTTCATAAATTCTGGCAATACGGGCATCTCTCCAAGCACTTTCCATCGGAGTGTCTTCGGAGAATCCCATTCCGCCATAAATTTGAATGCCTTCATCGGCACAATTTTGAACATCTTCCGATACAGCTACTTTCAAAATAGAACATTCGATAGCAAATTCTTCTACACCTTTTAATTCCGCTTCCTGATGTGTGGCACCTTCTGCTTCACGTATTTTAATTCGATTTTCAATGTCTTTAGCCGCACGATACGTCGCACTTTCACCGGCATAAGCCGAAGTAGCCATTTCCGCTAATTTATAACGAATCGCTCCAAATTGTGAAATTGGCGTGTTAAATTGAATTCTTTCATTGGCATAATTGATCGCGTTTGAAGTCACACGGCGTTGTGCATCTAAACAAGCGGCTGCCAATTTGATTCGACCTACATTCAAGGCATTCATCGCAATTTTGAATCCTTCACCACGAGCTGCTAACATATTTTCAACCGGAACTTTGGTATCTGAAAAGAAAACTTGACGAGTCGAAGAAGCACGAATCCCTAATTTGTGTTCTTCTTCGTTCATCGTGATTCCGTTGGATGGATCATTTTCTACAATAAATCCGGTTATGTTTTTATCATCTTCAATTCGAGCAAAAACGATGAATAACGAACAAAATCCGGCATTAGAAATCCACATTTTTTGTCCGGTGATTTTGTAATGTGTTCCGTCTTCGGATAAAACAGCTTTTGTTTTTCCTGAATTTGCATCAGAACCTGCTCCGGGTTCAGTCAAGCAATACGCTCCAAACCATTCACCTGAGGCTAATTTTGGGACGTATTTTTTCTTTTGTTCTTCGGTTCCATAAAGAGTAATCGGCATGGTTCCAATTCCGGTGTGAGCTCCAAAAGCAGTAGAAAACGAACCGGTTGCCCCTGAAATGTAATCACATACTAAGCAGGTATCCACAAATCCCATTCCCATTCCGCCATACGCTTCTGGAACAGCAACGCTTAAAAAGCCCATTTCTCCGGCTTTACGCATCATTTCTTCTGTAAAGGCATAATCTTTCTTTTCAAATCGGTCTTTGTTGGCCCAAATTTCTTTGTCTACAAATTCTTTTACCGAATCACGCATCATGATTTGCTCTTCTGAGAAATCTTCGGGTGTGAATACATTTTCACATTTGGTTTCTTTTACTAGGAATTGTCCTCCTCTTGTTATGTCGTTCATTATTTTATGTTTTTTGATAGTTATTTTATCAATTGTTCATTCTCA
>JANJWE010000064.1 GCA_024709705.1 Flavobacterium sp.
CTCAGATAAATACAACATATCCATTGGCGTAGACCATATGAAATATGTCATGTTTCAAGATAGAGCTGTAGACTATACCGGATTCTATCCCAATCAAGGTAGTTATGGCGAAACGCTACCCAATGGACAAATTTTATTAACCGAAGATTTTCTAACCTTTGAACATACCGATGGTTTAAACTATGTAAATACCGAGATATCTCGTGTTGACGATATTTCAAAATGGTTTAAAATATCAAACACCGATAAAATTCAAATCAATGTTACTGAAGGTCTAGGGGGCGGAATTCTTTATCCTAAAACCAACACTAAATTATTAGGCAAAGACCGTTACGACGAGTTTCACGTATCGGGTTATGGACTATCTGCCAAAGCCGGATTGAATGTAACTTTTTTTAAACATTTCTTTATTCAGGGTGAATTAAAAGGAGGTTATATCAATATGAATGATATTCGAACAACACAAAGTAGCACCGACCGTGCAGAACAAGATTTTTGGTTTTTTCAAAAGATATTAGTTGTTGGAGGAATTTTCAGGATTTAATGAAGCGATTGAGCCTCTAAAATCACGTCATGTAAAATCCTTACATCAATTTCTTCTATTGAAAAATAACGTAAAGATTTGAATGTGTTGCGATTATCTCCATTCAAATACTCTATATGTTGTTGCAATTGATAGCCTTTATTAAAAGCTAAATCAACGAATTTTCCTTTATGACTTGCGTTTAAAAAACAAAAAGGCTTGTTATTTAAATAGTAATAAGGGACATTCCATTTGAAATGCAAGTCGGCCTCCGGCAGTGCATTTTCAATTATTACCTGTAAATTGAGAAGTATTTCTCTATATATTTCGGGTTGATTTAAAATGTATACTTCTGCCGGTTTCATGTTTCAAAAATAATCTAAAAAATATTTGGTTGAACAAAAAATTATATTTTACTTTGCAACTCAAAGTACTTTAAAATGGAAAACGAGAAATACCTTAACGACCTTACAGAAATCAAAAATTTGATGAACCGATCCTCACGTTTTTTATCATTAAGCGGGCTTTCGGGAATTCTTGCCGGAACATATGCTCTAGTTGGTGCTTGGTTGGCTTATAAAACAATTTACTTTGATACATCAACTTTGGGTGCTTATAAAAATTTGGTGATTTCAAAAGAAGCGGTAATTAAACTGATAACTATTGCAGCTACTGTAGCAATTCTTTCAATTCTAACCGGTATAGTATTAAGCATACAAAAAGCAAAAAAGAACAACGAAACCATTTGGAATAGCACAACCCAAAGAATGGTGATTAATTTTTTGATTCCTTTGGTTACTGGTGGAATATTCATTTTATTTCTGATTGAAAAAGAAATGTTAGGTTTAATTGCTCCGCTTACACTAATTTTTTATGGATTAGCTTGTGTGAATGCTAGTAAATATACTATAGGAGGTGTGCGTTATCTCGGTATAACTTTCATCGTATTAGGCTTATTGTGTACCTGGTTTTTAGGCTATGGTTTATTATTTTGGGCTATAGGATTTGGCTTTTGTCATATTTTATATGGTAGTATTATGTATTTTAAATACGAACGAAACTAAATTTTTCTGTTAATTGCTTTTTTAGATTGTATAGTTCTGTCTAAAAAAATTAATTCCTTTCTTTGCCTAATGAAAAACATTATTCAAAATATCAACAAAGCCTTTGACCATCGCATCCGACTGGGCATCATGTCGATATTGATGGTCAATGAAAGTGCCGATTTTAACACCCTCAAAGAATTGCTAGGCGTTACTGACGGGAACCTCGCTTCGCATGCCAAAGCCCTGGAATCAGAAGAGTACATTGCTATTGAAAAACAATTCATTGGCAAAAAACCCAATACGAGCTACAAAGCTACAAAGCTTGGGAAAAAAGCCTTCCAAGAGCATATTGAAGCTCTCGAAAAATTAATCAAAAAAGAGTAACTATTTTTTTATTTATATACTTTGAAATTCAAAGAACTTTTAATTATGAAAACACTACACTTTTATTTCCAATCTCAAAAAAAAGAATTTCTAGCCTTAACCGTTCTCACTGTATTCTGTTTTAGCCTGCTACTTATAAGAGCTAAAGCCACGAATAGTGTGTTTTTTTTCTTTTTAATTTGGAACTTGTTTTTAGGATTTCTTCCTTATGCAATGAGTTCATTAATGATGTACTCTATTAAAATTAGAGAAAATCGAGGGTACAGATTCTTTGGATTACTTATTTGGCTTCTTTTCCTTCCCAATTCGTTTTATTTAATAACCGACTTTTTCCATTTAAACAAATTCAATACGGTCCCCATATGGTTTGACCTTATGGTTTTAAGTACTTTTTCGTTGACTGGATTTTTATTTGGCCTTTTTTCACTTTTTTCGATAGAAAAAATACTCATCAGCCATTATTCGGGGCGGGTTTCAAGCATCCTCCTTTTAATCAGTCTTTATTTAACAGCCTTTGGGATATACTTGGGAAGATACCTTCGATTTAACAGTTGGGATGTACTTTCCAACCCCACAGATTTATTCTTTACCTGTATCAACTGCCTTTTTGTTCGAGATGTTCAAAATTTCACACTCGGTTTCGGAACTTTTTTATTGGTAATTTATTGGGTTGCTACTTCCATGAAAATGTTGGAAACCAATAATCTGAAAATCAAATAATCCTTATCATGACCAAAAAAACTTATGCCACCGTTACCGGAATACTTTCTACGCAAATAGCCATTGCATCTTTCATTTTGGGTACTCTAATTTTTTTTCTACATCAGCTTTTTCCTCAGGAAGATGTGATTTTTGTAATCGGATTCATTTATGTTCTTACCGCTTTGTTTATCAATGGTATAGTTGTTCTAAATCTAATACATCATTTCATTTTTTTTCAAAATCATCGGGAGTATTTTGGTATAAAAATTCTAATCGTATTGGCTAATATTCCAATTGCTACTTTATTTTTTTATCTCACTGTTAATCGAATCAACCTGTTTTATTTCTAATCTAAAAATTCTAATAATCAAACATCATGGAAAAACAAACCAATTTCTTTCAGTCCAACACCGCAAAAATCATCATGGTTGGCTTTTTAACACTCATTCTATTGATTCCGCTTCAATTTGTCAAAAGTTTGATTGAAGAACGTTCCTCACGTCAAAAGGAAGTAGTTTCTGAAACCTCTGAAAAATGGGGTGAAGCAATCTATTTTTTTGGTCCCATTTTAAAAATTCCGTACAAACAAACCAGTGAAGTAATTGAATATGATGCTAAAACCAATGTTCAAATAAAAAAATATGTTACCGAGACCAAACTGGCCTATTTTTTTCCCGAGGAACTCAAAAGCTCAACTGAAGTAGTGATGGTAAAACCTTTGCAACGCAGCTTGTATAAATCGAATGTATTCAATGCCCAAATGGATTTTTCGGGAAGCTATGTTTATCCCAATTTTAAAATTAATTCTATAGCAGAAGAAAATATATTGTGGGATAAAGCAACGATTCAGATTCGAACAACCAACTTGAAGAGTATCAAAAGTCAAGTGAATTTAAAATTAGGAGATTCGGTTTATCGCTTTGAGCCTACGCAAAACAAACAAAACGATTCGATGTCTACGTTGGAAACCAGCTTGGTAAATTTGCAATCGCTTCGAGATAACAAAAAACAAAACTTTACATTCAACATCAATTACAACGGAAGTAAAATGATTCACTTTGCTCCTATTGGCAAAACAACTTCGGCAAGAATGACTTCCAATTGGCCATCACCCAGTTTTTCAGGGAACTTTCTACCTAATGACAAAAACAAAAAAATTACCCCAAAAGGTTTTGAAGCCGAATGGGAAGTGTTACACCTCAACCGCCCTTTTCCACAGCAATCGTTTGAAACACTACCAAATGTGAAACCGCACGCTTTTGGGGTAGATTTTATAACAACAGTGGATGAATACCAACAAAACGAACGAGCGTCAAAATATGGCTTTTTGGTCATTGGATTAACGTTTTTAATTTTTTTCCTGATTCAGAGCATCAGTAAAATCAACATTCATATTTTTCAATATTCGATGATTGGTTTAGCGTTGATAATGTTTTATACGCTATTGATTTCGATTACAGAACACAGTAGTTTCACGTTAGCTTACGTTGTGGCAGGAGTTTCGGTGATTGTTCTTATTTCGCTTTACTCGATTTCTATTTTAAAGAATAAAAAATTCCCCACTTTCATTGGTATTTCGCTGACGGGATTGTATACGTTCATTTTTGTGATCATTCAAATGGAAGATTATGCATTGCTAGTAGGTAGCATTGGGCTATTCTTGATTTTAGCTGCTGTGATGTATTTTTCTAGGAAGATTGATTGGGGAGCAGGGAATTAAGTTATTTTTTTAAACCATCAAGAAATTAAGGCTCATTAAGCTTGCTTGGAGAGGTTGATTTCTTGATGGTTTTTGTTTAGTTGATTCTAAGAATATAAATAAAAAACCCGACAATCTCTTGTCGGGTTTGGTCTTTTTTAAAACATATCTTAATGTCCACCAGATACTTTTTTATCGAAATCTATTCCTTGTGCTTTTAAAATACCACTTACCTTCCAAGCATAAAATGCAAGGTAAGCAAAACAAACTACACCAACAATATAACTAAATTGAATATGAGTTGAATCGGCTACCATACCCTGCAGCCAGCTCACAATTCCCCCACCCATAATCATCATAATTAAGAAATTACTACCTTGATTGGTATTTTTACCCAAACCGCTAATGGCTAAAGTAAAGATACAAGGCCAAAGGGTACTACAAAATAAACCAACACTCGTAAAAGCATACACACTCACCATTCCGGAGGTAAACATTCCAATTAATAAAGCCGTTATTCCTAGAGTTGAAAAAATTAGCAACATTCTGGCTGGATTTCCTTTACTAGCAATATCTGCAGCAATTAAAACTACAATGACTAACGCATACACATAAAAAGGAGTTAAATCGTGTTTTGCAATTGCATTAACCAATAAGAACACACCAAAAGCTAAATAGGGTGCTAAAAATTTTAATATTTTTTCCATACTTGCCGAAGCATTAAAAGCCTCTACGGCACCTGTCCAACGACCAATCATCAAACTGGCCCAATACAAAGAAATGTAAGGGGCAATATCTTTGGTTTCGAAACCTAACTTTGATTGCATATAATCCGGCAAATTACTTGCTGTAGATACTTCTACTCCAACATATACAAATATTCCAATCATTCCTAAAATCAATTGCGGATAGTGGAGTGCTGATTTTCTGGAGGACTTAACATCTTCTGCTACCTCAACAACAGTTTCCGGTTGATCTGGTAAAGATGAGAATTTCAAAAATACAGCAACCAAAATAAAAGCAGCACCTAAAATCAAATACGGAATCTTTACACTTTCGATGCTCACATCGGTATTAGCTGATGCCGCAGAACCAAAAATGGCAAAACTTACAATTAAAGGTCCAATAGTGGTTCCAAAATTATTAATCCCGCCCGCCATAGTTAAACGTTGCGACCCTGTAGTTATAGGTCCTAAGGCAATTGCTAAAGGATTTGCAACGGTTTGTTGTAGCGAAAATCCAAGACCAACAATAAATAACCCCGAAAGCATTAAAGGGAACGAACCATTGTTTGCAGCCGGATAAAACAACAAGGTACCTAAAGCAGAAATAGTCAATCCTAGTGCTAAAGCATTTTTATACCCCATACGATTGATGATATCACCTTTGGTTAAAAATGAAATCCCCATGTAAATTAAAGAACCTACAGTATATGCTACATAAAATGCTACTGATACCAATTGACTTTGTCCTTGGGTTAAATCGAATGCTTTTTTGAAAACAGGTATTAAAATATCATTGCTTGCGGCAACAAATCCCCAAAAGAAAAAGACAGTTACTAACGGAATAAATTGTGCCCATTTGGTTTGTTGTTCTGAACTCATGTTTTTTGTGTTAAATGGTTAATTTTGAGTTGATTTCATATATTTCAAAATGCATAAATCTTAAAAAATCGAACGATTTTATATCAGAGTCATACTTTTTTTTAGAAATATTTTCTAAATATACATTTATGTAAAAATCAAATGGCTATTAGTCTCAAATAGTTATCAACGAAAACGTTTTCACAACTGTATTTTATTTCAAATTACAACGTTTGCGTAAATGGAAAATGAAAAATTAATCAGCTCTTTTTATTTCGCTTCGTGGTCCAATACCATTATTATTAAAGGCTTCAATTTGAAAATAATAAACATCAGAGCGATCTAATCCATTAAAATAGTACTCATTTTTTCCATAAACCATAATAGAGCCGTATAATTTATCCGGTGATTTTCCAAAATATATTACATAACCATCAGCTGCAGGTTCTTGTTGCCACTTGAACCATACATTACGTCTTTCACCTTTAACTTTAGGAGCTGAACGTAAGGGAACAAAATTTTGAACTTCTTTAGGTTTTTCACCCGAACCTTTACCAAAAATTCTGAAACCGCTTAAGGCAAACTTTCCGGTGGGCATTCCCTGATTTTCTAGTTTCACATATCGGGCTTTAATTGGGCTTTGAAATTCAATATACTCGTGCGGTACATCTTTGGTACTTTTGCTTCTATCCCAAATGATTTTCCAATTTTTACCATCGTTTGACGCATATAAAATATATTGATGACCTTTGGAGTTATCCGGTTTTCCCATAAATGTAACATCTTGATCGGCATAATTAATTTGAATGGCATGTACTGTGCTCACCTCACCTAAATCGGATATGATAAATTCTCCTTTATTTGCAGTTGCTGCACTCCAATACGTTTTAATATCTTCATTTACGGCAAAATTAGCCTGAAAACCACCAAAAGTTGATGAAACACGAACAGGCTTGTTGTAATTGAGTAACATCCATCCTGAAAAATGGCTTGTTAAATGATCTTTATTTTCAGAAGGCAAAAAAGTTGGATAATCCCCATAAGCCGTATTACTATACATCACTCCATCTTCATCAAATCCGGCAGGCCAGATACCTATGCGGCGTTCAAAATTATTTTTAACACAAATTCCAATAGTTGAAACATGCCAATACTGATTGTTGGCATCTTGATAGGTTCCGCCATGACCGGCACCTCGGGCAAAGCCCCCCGGTTTATAAGAAAAGGGATTGTGGGGTTGGTAATCAAAAGGTCCAAGCGGATTATCTCCAACATAAACGCCATCAGCATAACCACTGAATTCGGTTCCGGGTGCTCCGTATTGCAAATAGTATTTCTGGTTGTGTTTCGTCACAAAAGCTCCTTCGGTAAAAGGTTGCAAAAAAGTGTTATCGTTGTTTTCACCAAAACGTTCCCAGCCGTGCTCGTCATCATTTAATGCCAAAACAGGAACAGGTTCACCTTCAGGTTGAAAGGTTTTTCTGTTGAGCTTTAAACCATACAAAGGATATAAATTACTAGAGCCGTAATACATATATAATTCGTCTTTTTCTTTATCCCAAAAAATTTGTGGGTCCCAAGCCCCCGCTTGATGTTTATGCACCAATTCTCTCCAGTCATCAACTTCGGGATTGGTACTCATCCATAACGGAAATTCTTTAGTGTGTGTAGAACCAATGACCAAAAGTGTATCATTTACAAAAGATAAGGAAGGAGCACACAATTCGTCCCAAACTTGGTGTTCCGGACGAAGAAATTTTCGAGAAACAAATTTCCAATCCAACATATTATCACTGTGCCAATACCCCCATTGATTGGTAGAAAAGAGATAATATTTTCCTTTAAAAAAAGTTATAACCGGATCGGCGGTTGCTCTATGTTTCCCTTGTTTTACAAAGGGTTCAATGGGACAATATCCGTAATCAATATTGATAGGATTACAATAGGTTTTTTGTTGCCCCCAAAGGGAACTACAAGCTAAAATCAAAAAGAAAAGAACTCTATTTTTCATACTAGGAGATGTAAAAAAACCCTTCAGAATGACTCCCGAAGGGTTAAAAAAATGAAACATAAAAAAATTATCTAACTAATTCAAACTCTACTTTATTGGGTG
>JANJWE010000119.1 GCA_024709705.1 Flavobacterium sp.
CTTAGGTTATAATAGCTAGGGGTTTTAGTTGTTTTTTGTTAAATGTATAAAACGTTAAGTCAGGACATTAAATTTGTATGACAAAATCAAAAAAAATGAATTTCATAAACAAATTATTTAGACAGACAAAAGCAGAATCTCCAAGATGCTTAGGAAAAGGCAATGTTGATTTTGAAGACATAAAAAGACTCCAAAAAAGAATTATGTTAGTTACCGGGAAAATGTGTCTACTATAATGGATTAGGTAAAATAAATTCAGAAATGCTAACAAAAGTCTCTGTTGATAATTCGTATTTGACATTTGATACAACCCAAGAGGAACGAAAAAGATACTAAACAACAATCCCGATACTGTAAAAAGAGCAATTCATTTTGAAAATGAAGTTGATGGATTTATCAAACAAGCTGAATTTCTTCATTTTGTTGCCAACTTAGAGGCAAGTAAAATTGCAGATTTTTACTTAATTCAAAAGTCTACAAATGAAATTTCTACCAATAAAAAAGAAGAATTGTGCAAACATATTGAACTAATTATAAATCTTAAAAAAGAGGAATAAAATTTCTACAATATATTCCATAAAAAAAAGGATAACCTTTCGATTATCCTTTTTAAATTGAGCCGATAGAGGGACTCGAACCCACGACCTGCTGATTACAAATCAGCTGCTCTAGCCAGCTGAGCTACACCGGCGTCTCAATGTGAGTGCAAATATAATTTTGAAATTGAATATTCCAAAACAAAAAAGCACTTTTTTTATCAAAAAATGAGATTAAAGTGCGTTTACTTTTTCAACTAATTGAATCGCAGCCGCTTCTAACTCTTTTTCTACTTGTTTCAAATGAGCTTTTCTGTTTTCAACTTTTTTATCGTTTACTTTTACGATTAAAGAATCGAACGTTGTGATAGCCTCATCAATCAATGCATTGGATTGTTCGGTTGGTTTTCCGGTTGTTGTCATCTCATGGATATAAACTGCCTCAATAATATCACCCATCACATAGTTGATGTCCTTTTTTAGATTTTTAATGCTTGCCATTTTGTATTTAATTTGAATTGCGGTGCAAAAGTACACAAATTTTTATTAATTGCCACAAGATAGACGAATTAGCTCGAATTTATACTTCCCCAATTTATCAATTCGTAATAAAAAAAGGGACTAATTTAACTAAACCGTGACTTCCAAAAGGGTTGCAGTGCCTTTGAGTAAAAAAGAAGGAAGTATAGCCGGAAGCAAAACCGTATCTCCGGTTTGATATTCATATTTTGAATCATTAAAAAACAATTCAAAACTTCCTTCAGTGCACATCAATACCCTAAAAGCATCATCGCTTTTTTCTATCAATACTTCTCCATTGAGCAGAATAATATTGGTTTTAAAATAGGGACAATCTACTAGTGAAGTACTTTTGTTTTCTATTGCTTTGTACTCTTTCTTGGAAGAAGTAGTTTTATAATTGATAGCATCCAATGCCAATTCGGTATGCAATTCGCGACCGTTTCCATGGGCATCTACCCTATCCCAATCGTAAATTCGGTAGGTAATATCGCTGGTTTGCTGAATTTCGGCAATTACAATTCCGGCACCAATGGCATGAATGGTTCCGGTTTCTAAAAAGAAAACATCTCCTTTTTTTACAGGAACTTCATTCAAAAGCGAGATGAGCTTTTTATTTTCGAGATGTTGCAAATACTCCTCTCGAGAAGAATCTTCTTTAAACCCAACAATCAAACGTGCATTTTCATCCGCTTGCATGACATACCACATTTCAGTTTTGCCAAATGAATTATGACGGATTTTTGCCAATTGATCGTTTGGATGCAATTGAATCGATAAATCTTCTCGGGCATCCAAATATTTAAAAAGTAAAGGAAATTGTTTACCGAAACGAGCATAAATCGTTTTACCCAATATTTCTTCGGGATACAAATCAATGAGTTCACTGAGATTTTTACCCTCAAACGCTCCCTCTTTTACCACACTTACCTCTTCAGGAACAGTAGAAATTTCCCAGCTTTCCCCTGTAATTTGAGAGTCTATGGGTTTATTTAAATATGTTTTTAATTTAGTACCACCCCAAATACGTTCTTTCAAAAGCGGATAAAAAGTAAGCGGATAAAAAGTTTGAGTCATGATATTACATTTCAAGGGGCAAAAATAAGGAATTCTAGAGTCAAATTTCAATCGCTACAATCAATCCTTTTTTTGAAGCATTTGTAGGGCTTTTTCGATGTGGATTTTTCCGGAAAGGTTATCAAAAATCAAACGAATAATCCCTTTTTCATCAATTACATACGTCACACGCCCCGGAATGAGTCCGAATAATGCGGTTGGTACCCCAAACAAATGACGTAATTTTTTATCGGAGTCGGATAAAAGGGTAAATGGCAACTGATATTTCGAAGCAAATTTTTGATGTGATGCCGAAGAATCACCACTTACACCTATAACTTCAGCACCCAAATCTTTAAAATCTTCATAGCGATCCCGAAAAGTACACGCTTGCTCGGTACATACGCGTGTATCATCTTTGGGATAAAAATAAATAACTACAGGCTTTTTCCCCAGTATTAATGTGCTGTCAAAAGATTGACCAAAGGTATCTTTTGCTGTAAAATGTGGAACGGTATCCCCAACTTTTAAAGCCATCTTAATTTCCTTTATAGGTTACAAAATTTCGTGGCGTTTCATACAAAACTACTTCTAATTCCAATGTGTTTTGTATATGTGTTCGCAGTTTATTCCAGATAACAACAG
>JANJWE010000147.1 GCA_024709705.1 Flavobacterium sp.
TTTAGGCATGTCTTTATAGGCTTCTGTTTTCCAATGGTGGTGCTGGTCAACGAGCTTTTTTCGGGTGTGGCTTACTTTGTATTCACTATTGTCATTGAGCTCCTGAGCATAATAATCAACATCGGATAACACTTCCTTTTCTACTAAGCTATCCATCGAGGCATTGGCTTTGATAAAGGCACTGTCTACCGCTTGGCGTTTGCCACGCACCATTCCTTTTTCCACACAAAGCGAAAGTACTTTTTTGAAGAGTTCCATAAACACTTCTTCTCCATACAATTGACGGGTACGGCTGATGGTGCTGTGCCAAGGTAGTTTTTCATCAATATCATACCGAATAAACAAACGAACATCCAAACAATTGGAACAATATTCAATGAGTTTTCGATCGGAATTGATGTTGTTGAGATAACCCACCAAACAGATTTTGAAGAACACCACCGGGTCAATGCTCTCTTGTCCTTCTTGGCCATAATAGTCTTGTGTAGCTTTGTATAAAAACCCAAAGTCAATGGCTTTATCCAACAATCGGTAATAATTATCCTCCGGAATCAAGTCCTGTAAATGAACTTGGTAGAGTATTTTTGGGGTGAGTTCTTTTTTTCCTTGCATGACTAAAAATAAGAAAAGTAATTCTTTTTGCAAGATTTTTTTGGTATATTTGAGGGGTTGTGCAACGGTTACAAGGGTTTTGCAAAAGCGGGGTTTCGTGTCCGCCGCCGCAAATGAAGTGCTAAATGCTCCCAATAGCGATCGGGTTGGTGACTCAAATAAAGTGTAATGCTGAAAATCCGACCAGAGAAAAGATCCAAAATAGTATGAGGTCATTGGAAGCATATTATATGCGAATTATGAAATATATTAATATTCTTTTATTTTTAATTTTAACGACTCTTGGCTTTGGGCAAAATAAACATAAGCCGGAAGTAGAGCTGAAATCTGAAAGTGATAAATGGATTGAAAATTTAGAAAAAATTGATTCCAAAGAAATGCAAATTCACTTCATAATCGAAAAAATAAGACAAGACTCAATTATTGACTTTAATAATATATCTGATAAAATTGTAGTAAATCTAGTGGACGGTGAAAACATAAACGACGCATTAAAAAAGCAATCTAAATGCAAAATAATGTTTGTTCTTTCTCAAAAAAAAAGGGAGTCACTTACTTGATTTAAACCAATACCCCAATTATTCAGATATGCTGAACTATTTCAGTAACGAAACCATAAATTCAATCGAAATCCTAAAAAATGAAAAAGCATCTGCTCTTTTTGGAAGTCGTGCAATCTGTGGAGTAGTAATTCTTAAAAGTGACAACAGAAAATTAAGAAAAAACATTAAGAAAAGTTTACGGAATAAAAAAACAACTTACAACAGCCGTAACCTCAACACAAATCCCAACTAAAATAAATTTCTTCAAACCTCTCGTTAAATCACTTTAAAGCAAAGTTTGTTTATTTGACAAAGTAGCTCTATTGTTTAAAAATAAAGTTTGAAAACAGTCAGGTTAACGTCACAAATGGGTTGTAAAAAAGGGGCTAACCTTCCCTTGGAAAGTTCCCAAAAAAAAGACCGATATGTACTATCGGTCTGTGCTATAGGTATCCTTTGGTTTAGGAAATTACTTCACTCTTGCATTTTTATTGGTTATAATAGGAGACGTATCATACCCACCAAACTTTTGAATATAACTTTTAATCGAGGTACCAAATCCATCTTTGATACTGCGTTGACCATTACTTCTTAAAAACTTTTTAACCGAACCGGCACCTCCCAAATGAGCTGCTGCCAATAAACCCGACTCAGTAATGGCTACGCCCTGAATGACTTGGCCTTCGTATTGCTCAATCTCTTTACGCAACTCCCACTTGTTTATCGCGGCCAAAGCATTAAAAGCTCGCTCCTGCAATGCCGGTGAACGCAAAAATTGCAAACTGTCTCGAACACCAATCGTACGCAAGGTACCCATACCAAACTGGTATTTCCCCATATATCCGAAAGAATTGACTAAATGATATTTGCCTTGCGACTCTTTAAAAGCTAAAGCTTGCTTAAATCCGGCATACGTTTTACCCGTTTGTGGAAAAATCACATTCCGATATTCTAATTCTGTTGCAGTGGGAACCGTAAAATGAAATACTTCGTCCGACTCGGTTTGAGATAACCAATTTAAATTTTCAAAATTGTAGGGCTTAAAACCCGATCCAAAAAGAATAACTACAAACGCAATACTAGAATAAAAATACCATTTTTTTGACATGTAATTTGATTTCTCAAGTGCTGTCACCATCTTGAATTTCACCGGTGCAAATATACAACTTTTTTTAGAATTTTGACTATCAACAAGTTAATCTTTTTCTAAAAGTAAAATCCATGCCATCGCGTACGTCCTAACCCATTAATTTCAAAGGCGGGAGCCGGTATCTTTACGGTATTAAAAAGGGAAAATAAAGTGCGTAAAAAAGAAGAAGACGTCTCAATTTGGGTCAAATCTACATCCAAACTCAAATAAAAATGACGTGTTCGCTTGAATTCGGGCAAGGAAAATGCAGCATCCGGCTGTCCCGAAGCCGATAACATCCCACTGCCTCCATAACCTAGGGCTACATTCAACCATTTAGGCACAGCAGATGCTTTAGCAAACGAATGCAAATTAACCGATAACCAATATGTCTGTCCATTGTAATCTTTCAATAACCGCTCGCCAAATCCCGAACCCAACAATTCAGGCCGGTAGGCTGCATAAGAAGATGTGTGAAACGAAAATTTAGGAACTATCCGCTGCTCGTCCCAAAGCAGCTCTTGGGATACATACAATAGGGTCCCTGTAGCATTGGCTGCCACATCACTCCACGAAAATCCCCATGCTGCCGAATGCCCGTCGAAAACTTCTACAGCTGTTAAAAATACAAATCCATAGGTGGCTCCATACCACAACCGATCCCGTTTTGATATTCCGGCCCAAGCAAACATCTCCGAACTAAACCGACCCAAGTGATACGCCGAATACATATGTCCGGCTTTGTCTATTTGCAACCAATCTCCACTATCATCTTTAAATTGAAAAGCCGATTTTTCATAATCTGAATACCATAAAGCATGCAACCCAACCAAAGCTGCCGTACTCACAGTAGCCTCTGTTACTACAACACCCAACCTACGGGAAGTATGCAAACTGTCGGCCGGACGCAAAAAAGCATCCAATCGGGATTGGGAAAATACAACTGGGGAAAAACTAACCCCAAGCAGCAAACTAAATAATACAACAACTTTCAATTAAGGGGTAACCGTTTGTGCATTCAACCATTGGGCATATTTCCGGGCATTCACTTGATGTTGCTCCAAGGTAGTGGCAAATTCATGATAACCAAATCGCTCTACACTGGCACAGAAATAAAGAAAATCATGATCCTCCGGCTGTAAAACCGCTTCTATGGCTGTAACATCCGGCATAAAAATAGGTCCGGGTGGCAATCCGGTATTTTGATAGGTGTTATAAGGCGATGCTACTTCCAAGTGTTTGTAATACACACGTTTAATCACTTGATTAAAATCACCGGAAACCAATTTATAAGCATAAATCACGGTAGGATCGGCCTGTAAAGGCATTCCAATTTGCAATCGATTCAAATACACTCGGGCTACTTTGGCTCGTTCATCCACTTTGGCAGTCTCTTTATGCACTATCGAAGCCAAAATGGTGACCTCTGTTGGGGTTAAACCTAGGGCTGCAGCCTGAGCTTGACGCTCCTCATTCCAAAATTGATAATAGGCTCGTACCATTTGATTGCGAAACTTCTCGGCCGAGGTATCCCAATAAAATTCAAATGTATTGGGCAAAAGTAGCGTAAATGCAGTTTCCTCAGTCAAACCGTTTTCGGATAAAAAACGGGCATCACGAAAAGCTTCCAAAACAGACAAACTGTCGGCTTCCAATTGAGAACTGATGCGTCCCGCAAAATTTTCCAAACGCTCCTGGTTGTTAAAAGTCACACGAACCGGTATACTGCGTCGCAAAGCCGAAACCAATGCATGGGTATTCATACCGCGAGTGAATTCAAACTTTCCGGATTTAACCGAAGAAGCATACCCTCTGCGATGGGCATAGGTTTCAAACTTATCCATATCGGTTACATAAGGAGAAACCAAGGCTTTAACTTC
>JANJWE010000054.1 GCA_024709705.1 Flavobacterium sp.
ACGATAATTGCTGTTTTTATACCCTATAGACGATAAATTTTAAAAGTGGAAAAAATATGAACAAATTAATTTATATACTACTTTTTGCACTCACGATTCCATATAGTTTTGCTCAAAACATAGATTGGGTAAATGCACCAATGAATCCTATTCCAAGTGGAGCAGATTTAAAATATCATAATCTTAAAGGCGATGTGCTACAGGAAAGTATTCTAAACTATTTTACGCGTGATGGTAAGTGGTTTTCTTATGATGGTGTAGAAGAAATTACTAAAGATAGTCAAGGAAGAGTTATTTTTTTTAAAAATAATAATGGCAATACCTATAGCTATACTTATGACAAGAATGGAAATTTAACTGAAAGTAAGTATAACGAAGCGGCTCCAGTAATTTACACTTATGATAATCTAAACCGTGTAATAAAAGAAAGTTATAATGACAACCAAAACAGAAGCAGATCAAGTGAATATAGCTATGAAAAAAAAGGAGATATTTTAATTGTAAAAGAAATTAAGATTGAAATGGGAGGAGAAAAATTCGAAAAAGAAATCCATTTTAAAAACGGGATTGAAATTTTTGAAAAAACCAAAGGTTACAGTGGAACAAAATATGAGTATCAATTTGATGCCAAAGGGAATTGGATTTCTAAATCATATATTGATGCTGAAACCAACACTGCCAAATTAAGTTCTTTTGATAATATACCTATTAAACCAAGAACTCGAGATATCATTTATTATAGTGATTTTGATAAAGGAATTAGTGCTTTAAGTATTGTTTTAGAAGATATTACTAAAGGAAAAATTGCCAACACACCGTTATTAGCAAGACCACATATTAACGGTAAAGAATTAAAAAGGCAACTTCTTTTTTGTCGTCTTGGAAATGATTATGTTTTTTATATTCCCATATCAAAAAGCTACTATATTGCCCGAAACGCTTATGCAAATACCAATAAAGATGGTCAAAAAATACCTGCTGAAAAGCTAATTACAGATGCTGAAAATATAATTGTAGCTAATAGTAAAAGTGTTAGGGTTATTGAAAATGGCAAAACGACAACAGATGGAAACGAATGGAAAACAATAAATTATACTGACGCATTGGGTAGTTATGTAAGTGTAAATCAAAAAAACGGTCGTGCTTATGCTTTTGAAAACATGCCTGCTTTGTCCGAAGGAAGAACTGAGGCTGTAGCTGGAAAACAGATTGCAGGTTTATGGTATGTTCCTATTTCAAACAAAAATGATGTGTACATTTTTGAAAATGGTATCTATGTACAGGGTAAGTATACTTTAGTTGGATTCCTATCAAACACAAACAATCCAGTAATTCAGGTAGCAGAAACAACCCAAAAATACGTTTTATCTGATTTTGATACAGCGGTTGATAAAAAGTTTTTCAAAGCCCGTTTATTCAATGCATCAACCGATAAAATAGCAACACAAAAATCAAGTACAACCACAACTGTAAAATCAACCACTGCAAACAAACCTTCTACTGAAACCCAATCAATAGAAAAAGACACCTGTTTATCTGGCGACTGCATCAACACTTTTAGCAAAAAGCGTTTTGCTAATGGTGAAATCATTGAGGGCTTTTTTGAAAATGGAAAGATACATGGTGTGGGTACTCATAACTTGCCAAATGGTAATTATTACATTGGAAATTTTAAAGAGGGGAATTATGACGGATACGGCATTTATTCATGGAAAAGTGAAGGCATGATCTATTATGGAACTTGGCAAAAAGGCTTACAAAACGGCTATGGATACCAACTCAAAAATAGTAAAGCAGTGGTTGCTGGATATTACACCAATGGCAAACTTACTAGAGATATGCTTACTTATGATTACACTAACAACATCTATAAAAACAATTGTGCTGGCGACTGTGCCAATGGTTTTGGGCAATACAAATACAGTAATAAAAGTTGGTATTACGGTTTTTTTCAAAACAACAAACCTCATTATGTGGGAATGTACAAGAACCATGAAGGCGATTTATACATGGGGCAATTTATAGCCAACAAAATGGAAGGTGTTGGAACATTACTTTATAAATCCGATGGGCAATCCTATATAGGGCAATTTTCAAACAGTAATTTTAATGGACAAGGTTACAAAATGGATAAAAATTCTGTGATAATCCAAAAAGGAAATTGGGTCAATGGATTCTTAACAAACAATAATTTTACAATAGAAAAACCTAAACCAGTAAATACAAGTAACAAATCACTTTCAGCTGAAGCTAAATCCTATTTTGACGTTTACAATTCCAATCCTGATGGCTTAAAACAACACTTGGCAAATCTAGACAAAAAATGGAAAGCCCGTTCTATAACTGGTGATTTACTGGGTCAATTTTACGCTAGTCTAATTAACGAAATATATCAAGTAGCACCTGAAGCTGCTTTTGAGTTTATGATGAAAATGGACAAAGATGCCACAAAAGATACCTTACTCAAACTAGAAACAGACGTTAGAAATTATGTTCGTGAAAAATCCAAGGAACGACTTCAAAAATATACAAAATCAAATTAAATTATGCTATTTAGATTTGTTATATCATTATTTTGTTTACTTTTTTTCCAATTTGTATGGGCCAATGCTGCCCAACCTGGAATTTGGAATGCCGGCGGAACGGTTTATACCATGCTATATCCTGAAGATGCTAACACTTTTAAAAAAGTACAAATGCAACAAGAACGCATTTTTATTCAGTTGTATAAAGGTTTTGCGGTTGTAAAAGGAACCTATGTTTTTAAAAACACATCGAATGAATATTTGCAATTCAAAATGGGCTATCCAATCAATGGAATTTATTCTGGTGGAGCAAACGATTTGAATCAAATTATTTTAGATTCGTTAAGTCAGTTTAATATAAAAGCAAATAATAGATGGTTAACTTTAGAAGATGAAAACCATCCCGAAATCAATACAAATGCACAAAATATTAATGCTTTTAGCGAGAATTGGAAAGTATGGCAGATGCATTTTTCTCCCAATGAAATCCAAAGCGTTGCAGTCTATTTCATCGTAAATACCAACGAAGCCAGAATTCGGAAAGGATATGATATT
>JANJWE010000184.1 GCA_024709705.1 Flavobacterium sp.
CCAGCCCGACTACGTGTTCATCGAAGCCAACGAGCTGCCTTATCGTATTTATTCAATTTCTTTTTATTCATTTTTTAACAGCCGTTTCAGTTTTATTTCCAAATATCACTTTCAACAATCATGGGAAGTACAACCCCTACAACAAATGAAGACATCACCAATGTCCAATCTCTTTTTGAAAAACGAAAAAAAGTTTGAACCATATAAGACAGCACCAAAACTACAAAAACTACGATAATTTGAGCTGCCTCTATCCCAAGGGCAAATTCTAAAAGCGGAATTAATTTATCAGAACTATTTCCGGGCAAAATAGCTTTAAAATAATTGGAAAACCCCAAACCGTGAATTATACCAAAAAACAAAGTAACGAATGCCACAAAGGTTATGCTTTCTTTTTTTCCAGACTTACCTGCTGTGAATAAGTGGAACAACGCAGTAATCAAAATGGTAATTGGAATGAGAAATTCTACTAAATTGGCTTTAATAATAACTACTTCAAAAACAGATAAAATTAATGCCAAGGTATGCCCCACGGTGAACAATGATACCAATAAAACTACCTTCTTCCAATCTTTAAAAGTATAAGGAACAGCTAACGCAATAAGAAACAAAACGTGGTCATAACCATTTATATCGAGCACGTGTTTTAAGCCAAGGTTAAAGTAGAGCCAAAATTCAGACATAGAGTTATACTTTTTTAATTTAGGGAATCCAAACTTACGATTTATTTTCTATAAACTTCTTTTTGTAGATTTAAATTTGATGTTAAACATTTGACGTGTTTGGGGGATATTTTTAAAAAAATCCTAAAAAATAATTAGAAATAGAATTATATTTGCACAACCATTTAAAACAAACTTATGTCAATTTCAGATTTATTTGATAGCGGATTTAAAAACAGAAATAAAGGTCATTTTTCGGCTATTGTTCGTGTGGCTTTGAGTGATGGAGACATTACTGTTGAAGAACGCGAATTCATTGATAAACTTGCTAAAAATTTAGAAATTTCAGCAGATGAATATGAGGAAATCATGGAAAACCCAATGAAGTATCCCATTAACCCTCCTTATTTGTACATTCACCGTTTGGAACGTTTGTATGACTTAGCCCGAATGGTTTATGCCGACCATGTTTTGGGTCCGAAACAAAAAGATATATTAATCAAATTTGCTTTAGCTCTGGGCTTTACTCCCGGAAACGTTGTTTATATAGTAGACAAAGCCTTATCGCTTTTGGTCTTGAATGTAGATTTGGACACGTTCTTGTTCGAAATGCAAAACATGAATAAATAACAAAAGCCCCGAGAAATCGGGGCTTTTTTGTGTCTATTGTAAACCTTGAAACTATTTATATTTTGCCATAAACTCTTCGGCTTTTTCTACCATTTTTCGACTGCCGCAAAAGAAAGGAACACGTTGATGCAATTCGGTGGGTTGAATCTCCATGATGCGTTGGTATCCATCTGATGCTTTCCCTCCGGATTGTTCAGCTAAAAAAGCCATGGGATTGCATTCATACAACAATCGAAGTTTACCGTTCGGTGCCTTTGAACTGGTTGGATAAATATAAATTCCTCCTTTAATCATATTGCGATGAAAATCGGAAACCAAACTACCTATGTACCGCGAAGTATAGGGACGATCTTCTTCCTCTAACTGACAATACTTGATGTAATCTTTAACGCCTTGAGGAAAATGCACATAATTTCCCTCATTGATAGAATAAATTTTACCGGTTTCGGCATAGGTCATATTGGGGTGTGAAAGATAGAAAGTACCAATTGCCGGGTTTAAAGTAAATCCGTTTACTCCGTGACCGGTTGTGTAGACTAACATCGTTGAAGTTCCATAAATCACATAACCCGCCGCCACTTGATTGACACCGGGTTGCAGAAAATCTTCCAAGGTTACCGGAGTTCCCACCGGCGTTTTACGCCTGAAAACCGAAAAAATAGTTCCAACGGAAACATTCACATCAATATTGGATGAGCCGTCCAATGGATCCATCAACACCACATATTTATTATTATGTGAATTATCGCTTCCGGCAACGGTAATAAAATCGTCGTTTTCTTCTGAGCCAATTCCGCATACGATTTCCCGGTTGATGAGGGTTTGAATAAACACTTCATTGGCATATACATCCAGCTTTTGTTGGTCTTCACCTTGAATGTTTTGTTCGCCAGCCGCACCCACAATATCTACCAATCCGGCTTTGTTAACTTTATAATTTACAACTTTTGCGGCCAATCTGATTGAGTTGATTATACGGGATAATTCTCCGGTTGAATATTGAAATTCTTCTTGTTTCTCGATGATAAATTCACCAAGGGTTTTGTTTCTTTCTTCCATTACGAAAACGTTGTAGTTGTGTTTGTGGCACAAATATCGAAATTTTTGTGATACAAATAAGATTATTATTTTGTTAGATTAAAGAATTGTATTTTTGTGCAAAATTAATAGCCCTGACAGTAGCGGAAAGCTCGCAGAACCAAAGCTTTAAAAAAAAATGAACATTAGAAAAGGAAAAAAAACCGACATGCCCGCTGTTTTAAGCTTGATTCAAGAACTTGCCGTTTTTGAAAAAGAACAGGATGCCGTTGTGGTTACAATTGCCGATTTAGAACGTGATGGTTTTGGAGAAAAGCCACTTTTTCACACTTTTGTAGCCGAATTAAATGACGAAATCATTGGTATAGCGTTGTATTATTATCGGTATTCTACATGGAAAGGCAAAACAATTCATTTGGAAGATTTAATTGTAAAAGAAGCTCATCGAGGTACCGGAGCAGGATTGGCATTGTATACTGAAATTATCAAACAAGGAAAGAAAGACAACGTAAGACGCCTTGAATGGAATGTTTTGGATTGGAACGAACCCGCCATTCGTTTTTATGAAAAATCAGGTGCAAAAGTTTTGGAGGATTGGCGTGTAGTCCAGATGAATGAGGAAGGAATAGAACTTTTTTTGGAGAAAAACTAAATGACTAATTGCCACATCGGCAAATTGACACATAACTAAAATGAAAATATTCAAATTTGGAGGGGCATCTGTTAAGGATGCAGAAGGCGTAAAAAACGTATTATCTGTTTTACAAAAAGTGGGACACGATGATGTTTTACTCGTAATTTCCGCTATGGGAAAAACTACAAATGCTCTGGAAGTAGTGATTAAACATTATTTTGAAAAGTCCCCCGAATTGAAAGCATCAATTCAGGAAGTACGGAAATACCACAACCAAATCTTATTGGAGCTTTTTGAAGATGATAAACATCCTGTTTTTAAAGCTGTGAATATTCATTTTGAAGAATTGGATTACTTTTTAAGCCACAATAAATCGCCTAATTATAACTTTGTATACGACCAAGTGGTTAGTTATGGAGAAATTATTTCAACAACAATTGTGAGTCACTATTTTAATTACTGCGGACTCAAAAACAATTGGTTGGATGTGCGACAGTTCATTAAAACCGATGCTACGTATCGAGACGCCATTGTGGATTGGCAACAAACACAAAAGTTAATCTCCAAAAACGTGAAGAAAAAGACCTTGAATATCACCCAAGGTTTTTTAGGTTCAGACGAAAATAATTTTACCACCACTTTGGGCCGTGAAGGTTCTGATTACACCGCCGCTATTTTTGCCTATTGCTTGAATGCCGAAAATGTAACCATTTGGAAAGACGTCCCCGGGGTTTTGAATGCTGACCCTAGGTATTTTGAGAATGCAATTTTGTTAAACCAAATATCTTATCGCGAAGCGATTGAATTAGCGTTTTACGGTGCTTCTGTGATTCACCCTAAAACGTTGCAACCGTTGCAAAAAAAGGAGATTCCGTTGTTTGTAAAATCTTTTGTCAATCCGCTTTTACCCGGAACACGGGTTTATAAAGGTGCCGACCTGGAACCCCAAACCTCCTGTTTTATTGTAAAGAAAAACCAACTTTTAATTTCGTTATCCTCCATTGATTTTTCTTTTATAATGGAAGAAAACATCAGCGAAATTTTTGCTTTGTTTCATCAATACAAAATAAAAGTTAGTTTGATACAAAATACAGCCATCAGTTTTTCTGTTTGTATTGAAGATAAATTTGGCAACTTTCCGGAACTAAAAACCATCCTTTCCAAAAAGTTTAAAGTATCATATAACGAAAATGTATCGCTCTATACCATTCGCCATTTCACAGAGAAAGCCGCTCAAATGGTAGAGGAAAACAAAACCGTTTTGGTAAAACAAATTAGTAGAGAAACGTTGCAGGTTGTAACGAAGGAGTAGTTTTTTGGTTTCAAGTTTCAGGTTACAAGTTTCAAGTTTGTGATTTCCTAAGGGTGTCATTCCATTTATGGAGGTGTATCACTCCTTTTTTTCAGTTGTAAAATGCTACAATTACTAAACTTTGTTTAATCTTTTGTTAAATATATTAAACAAGAAATGTAATACTCTACCTTTACATTCTAATTCTTAAAGAAAATTAAAATGAAACTAATCAAATCACTTACGGCATTATCATTAGCGGGTCTAATTCTAACCTCTTGTGGTGAAGCAAAAAAAGAAGAAGTTGTAGAAGAAGTTGTAACTACAGAGGGAGCTGTTCCGGTTGTGGAAACTCCAAACATTGTGGGTGTTGCATCTGGCAATGCCGACTTTAGCACATTGGTTGCAGCAGTAGGAGCTGCAGAATTAGTAGAAACATTAAGCGGAGAAGGTCCTTTTACTGTTTTTGCACCCACCAATGCTGCTTTTGAAAAACTTCCAGCAGGAACTGTAGAAAGCTTATTAAAACCAGAAAACAAAGAAAAATTAACGGCTGTATTGACATACCACGTTGTTGCCGGAAAATTTGAAGCAGCTCAAGTTATTGAAGCTATAAATACCAATAATGGAAAATTTGAAGTAGCCACTGTACAAGGGGGAAAAATCACTTTAAGTCTTGTAGATGGAAATGTTATCCTTACAGATGCTAATGGTGGAAAATCTACTGTTGTTATTCCAGACGTTGCAGCTTCTAACGGGGTAATTCATGCTATTGACACGGTTGTTATGCCTAAATAAAAGTGTTACTTTTTTTCAGGAAAAGAGTTGTTTTGTTATGAGACAACTCTTTTTTTTATAGCTTTTCGAAACTCATCAAAGAGGATATTAAAAAAGGGATATTTAAAACCATAAACTTATCTCATATTTTGCAAAGACCCGAAATTTATAGTATTTCAACCTCATTTAACATTCAAAAATACTACTTTTGAGTTTTTGGAGTTTTTATAACTATGCTTAAAAAGTGCATTTGGGGAATTCTTTTTGTTTTCATTTCCGGGTTGTATGCCCAGGAAAATGAATCATTATATCAAAAAAAGCGAATTCTCATTACCCGTGACACTTTAGTGATAAACCCTAACGGAATCAGCAAATCGTATTTTAAACTCCAAAACCTATCGGGAATACCAATCGATACGAGTAATTACCAAACCGATTTTGTGAAAGGTTTACTTATTTTTAAATCTGGATTTCGGCCCAAAGACACTATTGAAGTTTCGTATTTGCAATATCCTAAATTTCTAACACAAACCTACAGTGTTTACGATCCTTCTAAAATTGTACCCAATGCTCAAGGTAACGGCCTTTTATATAGTTTATCCAAAGATTCTAAAGCCACATACAAACCCTTTGACGGACTTACAACTTCGGGAAGTATAAAGCGAGGAGTTACCATTGGAAACAACCAAAATGCGGTTGTCAATTCAAACTTGGACTTGCAAATTGTGGGGAAACTTTCTGATAAAGTTAGTTTAAGAGCTTCTATACAAGACAGCAACATTCCTTTGCAAGACGGGGGTTATTCACAAAGATTAGACGAATTTGACCAAATATTTATAGAACTCTATTCTCAGGATTGGTCGTTACGTGCCGGTGATTTGTTTTTAGAAAATAGGAAGTCCAAATTACTTAATTTTTCTAAAAAAGTTCAAGGTGTTTCATCCCAATTTGTATTTGGAGAAAGCGGAAATAAAACCACCGTATTTGGAGCCGGAGCCTTGGTTCGTGGTCAATATGCCCGTAGCAATTTTACCGGACAAGAAGGCAATCAAGGCCCTTACAAACTCAGAGGAAATAACGGTGAATTGTATGTATTAGTCATTTCCGGTTCAGAACGGGTCTTTGTTAACGGTATATTGGTACAACGCGGAGAAAATAACCAATACACCATTGATTACAATGCAGGCGAAGTAACCTTTACCTCTTTGTTTCCTATAACATCCGAAATGCGAATAGTTATAGAATACCAGTATTCTGACAGAAGTTACAATCGTTTTGTGGCTTATGGAGGTGTCGTACATGAAAGAGAAAAATGGCAAATTGGTGGTTTTTTATACAATGAAAATGATGTGAAAAACCAACCTTTACAGCAAAATTTAACACCAGATCAAGTTGCTGTTTTGCAAAATGCGGGTGACAATTTAGCTTTGATGAATGCTCCTTCTGCTTATGCCGATAGTTTCTCTGAAAATAAAATTTTATATCGAAAAGTAACGGTTGCCGGCACTACTTTTTTTGAATTCTCTAATAATCCTAACGACGAATTATTTAATGTACGATTTACTTTAGTGGGCAATAATCAAGGAAATTATATTTTATCCAACAACCAAGCCGTAGGAAAAATTTATGAATATATAGCTCCTGTAGATGGCATACCTCAAGGAAATTACGAACCTGTTATTCGGCTCATTGCTCCAACTCAAATTCAAATGGCAACTGTTATAGGAAAATACAATCCTTCTGAAAAAACCAATTTGGCGTTTGAATTGGGTTTAAGCAGAAATGACCTCAACTTATTCTCTTCATTGGATGATACAAACAATCAAGGTATAGCTTTTCAATGGGAAGCCCAACAAAGGTTGTGGACAAGAAAATGGACCTTAGATGCCTTTACAAACCTCAACTTTATTGACCAAGATTTTAGAACCATAGAACGCTTATTTACCATCGAATTTGGTCGTGACTGGAATTTAAATCAGCCAATGGGAAACCAAAGGTATTTAATCGCCGGTTTACGATGGCAACTTCCGCAAAAAAGCAGTGCAGTTTATCAAGTTGAGACACTGAATTTTTCTGAAAACTACAGTGGAATTCGTCATGTTTTTAATGGCCATTTTAGCAACAAAAATTGGAACGTTACCCAAAGTAGTAGTATCATGCAAAACCAATCCGGAAATATTGAAACACGCTTTGGAAAAAACGATACCGCTTTGCGATACGATTGGGGAAAAAATTGGTCTGGTACATCTATTCGAATGGAAGACTATCAGGAGAAAAACACGGTATTAGGAACATTTAATCCTTTAAGTCAGCGTTTTACAGAGTATGGTACTTTTTCGGGAAGAGGTGATACTACAAAAGTTTACTTGGAAATAGGATATTTACACCGCATTAATGATAGTTTGCAAAACGGCATTTTAAGCCGTGTAAATCGTTCAAACACCTATTATTTAAAATCACGTTTGCTTCAAAACTCAACTTCAGATTTAACCGCTTTTATATCCTATCGGACTTTAAAATTTGAAAATCGGTCGATTCCTACTGAAACGTCTCTTAATTCAAGAATCTTATACAATGGTCGCTTTTTAAATCAACTTATAAACACCACCACATTGTATGAGACCGCTGCGGGTACTCTTCCGCAACAAGAATTTACTTATTTGGAGGTAGAACCCGGCAGAGGACTTTACATGTGGAACGATTACAATAACAATGGTATTCAAGAACTTCAAGAATTTGAAATTGCCCCTTTTCCGGATCAAGCCAAATACATCCGGGTTTTTCTTCCCAATCAAATTTTTATTAAGACCCATCAAGTGAAATTTTCACAATCCCTGAGTATCAATCCCGGAATTTGGCAAAATGAGACCGGATTGAAAAAATTTCTCTCGCATTTTTACCATATCACTTCCTTTACTACAGACCGAAAAACAATTCGCTCTAATGATTCATTTAACCTGAATCCATTTACTTTTTCGGACGATTCTATTTTAGGTTTGACAACAACATGGCAAAGCAGTCTTTTTTACAATCGCGGAAAACAAAAACATAGCACCACCTACACGTATTCGAAATCAGATGTGAAGAATTTATTGTCTGTTGGGTTACAAGAAAGCCGTTCTGAACAACATTTTATTCAATATTCACATTTGCATCAAAAAAGTTGGCTTTTCCAATGTGGAGTCAAATCAATCACCTCTTCTTTTTTTGCTGATACTTTTGAAGCCAGAAATTTTGAAACTCAAGGATGGTTAGTACTTCCAAAAATTAGCTATTTGTTTTCAAAAAATGCGAGCTGGGATGTTTTTTACCAATTTCAAAACAAAGAAAACACAATAGGACAACAAGAAACTTTACGTCAAAATCTTTTGGGAACGTCTTTTAATTTTTCCGGCAAAAAGCAATTTACACTCAACGGAGAGTTCAATTATATTGCAAACACCTTTACAGGCGATGCCCTTTCAGCGGTAGGCTTTCAGATGCTTGAAGGTTTACAACCCGGTAAAAATCAAACCTGGCGGCTTTTAGTTCAGAAAAACCTAACTCAATTTTTAGATTTAAACATAAGCTATCAAGGGCGTAAAAGCGAAACAAGTAATGCCATACATACGGGAAGTATTCAATTACGAGCCTTCTTTTAAGAGGTTTGTTAAAATGTAAAACTTAAGGGGTTATTTCCTTATATTTGAATTTCAAATCATTCAAATTATGAAATCGAAATTTTATTTAGTTTTTACATTGTCCCTTTTCCTATTTAATTCTTCCTGTAAAAAAGAAGAAACGGTTACACCTCAAGAAACCCCTGAGGCTGAAAAACCCAAAGTTGAATCGGCAACTCCGGCAACTCCGGCACCTGCAACAGAACCAAATACAGCAGGGCAACCCCCAAAATTAAATCCACCTCACGGGCAACCTTACCACAGATGCGAAATAGCCGTTGGAGCTCCTTTGGATGGAAGTTCGGCTACACCTCAAGCGTTGCCTACGGCACAATCTACTGGGCCAAAATCTTTTTTTAAAGAAGTAAAACCAGCCGAAACTACTGCCCCGGCTGCACCTACACAAGTAACACAAACCATTTCAAACGGTCAAGTGAACACCACTCAAACCGGTGGTGCAAAAATAACTACGACCACTACCTCTTCTAATCCCACAACTCAGGTAAACTCGCCTAAGCCAAAATTAAATCCGGCTCATGGTCAACCTCATCATCGTTGTGACATTAAAGTGGGCGACCCGCTTCCGGATGCGTAATAGGCATTAAAATTATAAAAAAACAAAACCTCGTAAACACTATATTTACGAGGTTTTTTTGTGGAGAAGATGGGGCTCGAACCCACGACCTTTTGGCTGCCAGCCAAACGCTCTAGCCAACTGAGCTACATCCCCAATGCGGCGACAAATATAATATAATTCCTTTTGAAAATCCAAATATGGTCAAACAAAATAAAAATACCTTTATCTCTCCATTTAAAAAAGACATTTCAAAAGAATTCAAATAAACAGAAATCGCTATTTTTACAAAAATTTGATACCTATGTCAAACTCGGGTACGTTACACACATCAATTTCTCATAATGTTGCTCATGTAACTTTTGGGCATCCATCCGGAAACTCTTTTCCAAGCTCACTTTTACATCAGTTAACGGAAAGATTATACGATTTAAGCGAAAACCAACACGTTCGAATCATAGTATTACAAAGTGAAGGCACGGGTGCTTTTTGTGCCGGTGCTTCGTTTGATGAGTTGGTAGCAGTGTCAAATCTAATAGAAGGCACTCAATTTTTTTCGGGTTTTGCCAATGTAATCAACGCCATGAGAAAATGCAAAAAAATTATTATCGGTAGAGCTCAAGGCAAAGCCGTAGGCGGTGGAGTCGGATTGCTTTCAGCTTGCGATGTCGTTTATGCTACTTCTGCTGCAGCTATTAAACTTTCGGAAATTGCTATAGGAATTGGTCCTTTTGTAATCGAACCGGCAGTTTCTCGAAAAATAGGAAAAACGGCTATGTCTGACTTAGCTTTGCATCCACAATCTTGGAAATCGGCTCAATGGGCTTTGGAAAAAGGTTTGTTTAATGCTGTTTTTGATTCTATAGAATCTATGGATAAAACATTGATAAATTACATTGAGACTTTGGCTCTAAGTAATCCCGAAGCATTAGAGGATTTTAAAAAAATGCTATGGGATGGTACCGAAAACTGGGACTCATTATTGTATGAAAGAGCATCAATCTCCGGTAAACTTGTACTTTCTGATTTTACTAAAAATGCATTAGCCACTTTCAAAAAATGAAAAATATCTTTTTACTTATTCAATCGGATGTTATAGACGAAAAACTCAAGAATGCACCAGATGGCGATTACCAAATTGGAATTTGGATTGGTTCTTTATTGCCTTTTATCGTTTTAGTTGGCCTAGCCTATTGGATGTATTATACAGCGAAAAAGAAAGAAAAAAACAACTAGTTTAGCTACCTTTGCAGCAAATAAAATCAGATGACAAAAATCAGAATCACAAAACAATTCAACTTTGAAACCGGACATGCCTTGTACGGTTATGATGGGAAATGTAAAAATGTTCATGGCCACAGCTACAAACTTTCGGTTACGGTAATTGGTGTGCCTATTAGTGATACGAGTCATGTAAAATATGGAATGGTGATTGATTTTGGCGATTTGAAAAAAATTGTTCGTGAGGAAATTGTTGATGTTTTTGACCATGCCACCGTTTTTAATCAAAATACACCGCATATAGAATTGGCACACGAACTCCAACAAAGAGGTCATCATGTGATTTTGGTTCCCTATCAACCCACAAGTGAAAATATGGTTACCGATTTTGCAGAGAAAATTCAGAAAAGATTACCCCAAAACATCCAATTGCATTCGTTGAAACTTCAAGAAACCGAAACTTCGTATGCAGAATGGTTTGCTTCAGATAATTCAAATTAGCACATGATGAATCAAAGTCCGGTAAAAATATACTTTGCTTCAGACCAGCATTTTGGGGCTCCCACACAAGAAGCAAGTTTTCCTAGGGAGCAAAAGTTTGTAGCTTGGCTAGATTCTATAAAAACCGATGCTACAGCTCTATTTTTATTGGGCGATTTATTTGATTTTTGGTTTGAATACAAAACGGTAGTTCCCAAAGGATTTGTTCGCGTTTTGGGAAAACTAGCTGAACTTCGCGATAGTGGTATTCCCATTTATTTTTTTGTTGGTAATCACGATTTATGGATGCATGATTATTTTGAAAAAGAATTAAACATCCCCGTTTTTCATAACAATCAAGAATATACGTTTAATGACAAAACCTTTTTAATTGGTCATGGCGATGGAAAAGGCCCTGGTGACAAAGGCTACAAACGCATGAAAAAAGTGTTCACTAATCCGTTTTCAAAATGGTTGTTTCGATGGCTGCATCCGGATATTGGGGTGAAATTAGCTCAATATCTATCTGTTAAAAACAAATTGATTTCGGGTGCAGAAGATGTAAAATTTTTAGGTGAAGAAAACGAATGGTTGGTACAATATGCCAAGCGAAAATTAACATTCAAACACTATGACTACTTCGTTTTTGGTCACCGTCACTTACCCTTACAGTTAAATGTAGGAGAAAATTCAACCTACATCAACCTCGGTGATTGGATTGGTTATTTTACCTATGGTGTTTTTGATGGAGAAAAATTTGAGCTTAAAAAATTTGAAACTTTATAACACGTCTTTTACTCTCAATTGCACAGAAATAACTCCATTGTATTCGTTTTCGTCTATTCCATAGGCCATTTGAAACGGTTTACGATTCGAAACACGACTTAATTTTTTTCCCAAACCAAATCCGATAGCACCAAAACCTTCTGAGTTATTTTGTTTGACAAATAATTTTAAATGTTCTTCATTTTGCCCAATAGCTTTAGCATAACCGGTATCTACTACGTTTTGAGTCATAAAAACTGGTGACATATTTTCGGGCCCAAACGGTTCAAACTGCTTTAAAATTCGAAGTAATTTTGGTGAAATATCAGTAAAATCAATTTCGGCATCAATAGTCAATTCGGGAATAAGCAAATCCGGATGTATGGTTTCTTGCACTACTTTTTCAAAGGCGTTTTTAAATAGCAAATAATTCTCTTCTCGAAGTGTCATTCCGGCTGCATACATATGTCCGCCAAACTGCTCTAAATGTTCAGAACATTTTTCCAACGCATTATATACATCAAAATCTTTGACAGAACGAGCCGAAGCCGCTAATTTATCGCCACTTTTTGTAAAAACTAATGTCGGCCGATAATACGTTTCCGTCAAACGCGAAGCCACAATTCCGATTACCCCTTTGTGCCAATTTTCGTTATAGACAACTGTTGTAAACTTGTCTTTTTCATTGTTTTGTTCAATTTGAGCCAGTGCTTCAACCGTTATTTTTTTATCTAAATCTTTACGGTCTACATTATATCCTTCAATTTCTGAAGCAAATTGTTCGGCTTGTTCTAAATTGAATTCAGTTAATAACTCTACCGCATGATTACCGTGTTTGATTCTTCCGGCGGCATTAATTCGCGGGGCTATGATAAAAACAACATCGTTAATCGTGAGTGCTTTTTTCTTTATATTTTGAATCAATGCTTTTATTCCCGGTCTGGGGTTGGCATTGATAACTTCTAAGCCAAACTTGGCTAAAATGCGATTTTCTCCTGTAATCGGAACAATATCTGCAGCAATAGCGGTGGCAACCAAATCTAAATACGGAATCAAATCAGCAATCGTTTCACCTCTGTTTTGAGCCAATGCCTGGATTAATTTAAACCCTACTCCGCAACCGCAAAGTTCGTCATACGGATAAGTACAATCGCTTCTTTTAGGGTCTAAAACAGCAACGGCTTGGGGTAAATTTTCGCCCGGTCGATGGTGATCACAAATTATAAAATCAATGCTTTTTGCTTTGGCATAAGCCACATGATCTATAGATTTTATTCCGCAATCTAAGGCAATAATTAATGAAAAATCATTGTCATCGGCAAAGTCAATTCCTTTATAAGAAATGCCATAACCTTCGTCATACCGATCCGGAATGTATGTGGCAACATTCGGATAAAAACTTCTTAAATAGGATGAAACCAAAGAAACTGCCGTAGTACCATCTACATCATAATCACCAAAAACTAAAATATTTTCTTGATTGGCAATCGCTTTTTCAATTCGAGCCACGGCTTTATCCATATCCTGCATTAAATACGGATTGTGTAATTGTTCTAATTGAGGTCTGAAAAACAGTTTGGCCTCTTCATACGTGGTAATATTCCGTTGAATGAGGAGAGAAGCAACCAATGGATCTACATTCAATTGAGTTGCCAATTGTACCACGAGATTTTCTTGAGGTTGGGGTTTGAGATTCCATCTCATACGATATTATTTTTAATGGCTTATATTGAAACTGTGTGAAAAAACAACTTCACATCTACAGTAGCGAATTTACGAAACATTTCCATGACGCCGCAATATTTTTCTACCGATAAATCTACGGCCTTTTTTAATTTAGCCTCATCTAAATTGGAACCATAAAAATGGTATTCTAATAGTACCGCATCATAAATTTTAGGATGTTCATCTGTTAAATTGGCTTTAGCATCTATATGAAAATCCGAAATTTCCAATTTCATTTTTTGAATTAGAGAAGCTACATCCAACCCAGAACAACCGGCAAGAGCAGATAACATTAGGGCTTTGGGCCTTAAACCATTACCTTCACCACCATTTTCAGGGCCTGCATTTATCCAAAGAGTTTCGCCGCTGGGATTGGACGATTCAAATTGTAGATTTCCTTTCCAAGTGGTTTTTATAAATTGCTCACTCATAGTCCTTTTATTTATTTGATTTACCGGCAACTACAACTACAATTTCGCCTTTGGCGGGTTTAGTTTTAAAATAGTTTAAAACCTCAGTAGCAGTGCCTCGTATGGTTTCTTCATGCAATTTGGATAATTCTCTGGAAACCGAAACTCTTCTCTCCGGACCAAAATAGTGGATAAATTCGGCCAAAGTTTTATTTAGTTTATGAGGAGAGACGTAAAAGATAAGCGTTCGGGTTTCTTCTGATAATGCCAAAAATCGTGTTTGTCTTCCTTTTTTATCAGGCAAAAAACCTTCAAAAACAAACTTGTCATTAGGAAATCCGCTATTCACTAAAGCCGGAACAAAAGCTGTAGCTCCGGGCAAACATTCTACTTCAATAGCATTTTCTACACACGCTCTAGTAAGCAAAAATCCGGGATCGGAAATTGCCGGTGTACCGGCATCTGATATTAAAGCTATGGTTTCTCCGGCTTGTAAACGTTTAATTAATCCTTCTACGGTTTTATGCTCATTGTGCATATGATGACTTTGCATTGGAGTAGAAATCTCAAAATGCTTTAACAATTTTCCGCTGTTTCGGGTATCCTCGGCAAGAATACAATCAACTTCTTTGAGCACTTTGATGGCTCTAAAAGTCATATCTTCCAGATTTCCAATTGGCGTTGGAACAATGTAAAGTTTACTCATGAATTGGGTTTAGGTATAGTAAAAAAGTTTAGTTAAACTTCTTTTCAATTAAACTCAAAAATCGTGTAGCATATTCTTCTTTCCCTTCCCAATTATGGTAGTCGGGTTTCACCATGTCATCTATAAAATTTTGTGCCTCATCAAAAGAATCATAGGTATTAATCTGAGAAATCACGCGATTGTAATCTTCGTTGCTTCCGTCAAACAAATGTTTCACAAACGCAATTCTATCATTTAAACCAATATTAATTCCTTTAATCAAGGTGTCGTTTAAAGATGTTACTTTGTGTTCCGTTTTAACCGTAACTGTCTCGGTTTTAGTCTCGATTTTAAGGTCAGGACTCACCTTTTCTTCTACTTTTTCAAAGGTTATTTCGGTTGTTTTTTCTATTGAAGCAGGCACATCATTCACTTTAACAAAATCGGGTTCTTTATAATCCATCCCCAACAAATCGTCAAAAGAAATTTGTTTTTGTTCTAAAGCAGCCGTTTGTGGTTTCTCGGGTTCGGCCGGTGTTTCTTCTTCTGTTGTTAATTCAAATAAAGGATTAAAATGAGCCTCTTCCTCTTCCGTAGGTGCGAGAGCTTCTTCAATTTCTACTGTTGCTTCTTCTGCTACTGTATTCTCAACCGTTGCGGCTTCAAGAATGACTTCTTCTGCATGCTCTTCTATTTTCTCATTTTGCAAAACAGGAGAATCTAAAGGTTTGGTCTCTACAGAAAGAGGTGCTTTATCTTCCAGCTTTTCCTCTAAAACAGCAACCGGAATTTCTTCTTGCAAGGCAATATTTTCCTCATAAAAACGAAGAATCGCTAATTTTTCATATAATTTCTGGGCTTCCATATGAAGTTGAACTACATCTTCCTTGCCTTTTAATTTTAAAATTCTGTGTGCAATACTGATTAAATCGGCTTCTAACTTTTTCTTCATAACTTTTGACATTATTATTGAATATAGCGTTTGTATTTTTATAAATTTGTTACAGTTACAAAATAACATAAAAATATGTTGTTCACCGCTAGAAAAGTACAAAATGTTTCTTGAAAATACCGTAAATGCAAAAGAACAGTTTGGTTGGATTGAAGTCATCTGTGGATCGATGTTCTCCGGGAAGACCGAAGAGCTGATTCGCAGACTCAAAAGAGCTCAATTTGCTAAGCAAAAAGTGGAGATTTTTAAACCCGCTATAGACACGCGTTACCATGACGAAATGGTAGTGTCACACGATGCCAATGAAATTCGCTCGACTCCGGTTCCGGCAGCAGCCAATATTCGAATTTTGGCTCAAGGATGTGATGTGGTGGGAATAGATGAAGCCCAGTTTTTTGATGATGAAATTGTTGCGATTTGTAACGATTTGGCCAACTCTGGAATTCGTGTTATTGTAGCCGGATTGGATATGGATTTCAAAGGAAACCCTTTTGGCCCCATGCCTGCTTTGATGGCAACAGCTGAATATGTAACCAAAGTACATGCGGTATGTACCCGAACCGGCAATTTGGCCAACTACAGTTTTCGAAAAACGGCCAATGACAAATTGGTTATGCTGGGAGAAACTGAAGAATATGAACCTTTGAGCCGTGCGGCTTATTATCATGCCATGAGGGAGCAAAATGAACCCGCTCCCAAAGAACAAGACAACTTACCAAAATAAATACATGTGAGTTTTACTGTAAAAGATATTATTTTACCTCTTGGTGCTGAACTATTGGGAAACCATAACATTAATGTTATTTCCAATATTTCTATAGACAGTCGTTCGTTTCAAAATAATGAAGAAACGCTTTTTTTCTGTCTGATTGGCCCCAATAACAACGGGCACGATTATATCTCAGAACTCATTACCAAAGGCGTTCGCAACTTTGTAGTATCACAAGAACAATCATTTTCAGAAAACATCAATTACCTAAAAGTTGAAAACACTTTAGAGGCACTCCAAAAATTTGCCTCTTTTTACCGCAAAAAATTTGAATTTCCCATCATTGGCATCACGGGAAGTAATGGAAAAACCATAGTAAAAGAATGGCTCAACTTTTTGTTGAGTCCGGATTACAACATCATCCGAAGTCCCAAAAGCTACAACTCACAAGTGGGAGTACCCTTGTCTGTTTTAGGCATCAACCAACAGCATAATTTAGGCATTTTTGAAGCGGGTATTTCTACCGTTAACGAAATGCAAAACTTAGAAAGCATTATCCAGCCTACCATAGGAATATTAACCAATATAGGATCGGCTCACGACGAAGGATTTGAAAATTTAGGGCAAAAAATCAAAGAGAAACTCAAGCTTTTCCCTCATGTTGAAGTTCTCATTTACAATAAAAACAAATCTATTGATGCTTTTTTAAATCCCAATATCAAAACTTTTTCTTGGAGTTCAAGTGATAAATCAGCAGATGTGTTGGTGCATCATAAGACATATTCCAATAAAACTAGCTTAAACGTAACTTACAAAAAAACCTGTTTCAAAATCAACATTCCGTTTTCGGATGAAGCTTCAATTGAAAACGTAATTCAATGTATGATGATTTTGTTCTATTTTCAGTATGATTTAGACACTATTCAAAAACGACTGGCTTTATTGTATCCCATAGAAATGCGTTTGAAAGTTAAAAAAGGGATTAATAATACGACCTTGATTGACGACAGCTATAGTTCAGATTTTCAATCGCTAAAAATTGCTTTGGATTTTTTAGAAAATCAAAAACAGCATACCAAAAAAACCTTGATATTATCTGATATTTTTCAAAGTGGATTAGAAAATGACGAACTCTACTCTCGTGTATCCCAAATGATCATATCAAATAAGATAACTCGTGTTATAGGAATAGGTGAAGTGATTTCCAACTATAAAAACAAGTTTTTAAACGGCATTACCTTTCAATCGCAAGCTGATTTTTTAACACATTTTGATCAACTAAATTTTGAAAACGAAACCATTTTAATCAAAGGAGCCCGAAGTTTTCATTTTGAAGAAATTGTATCACTTCTCGAAGAGAAAACACATGAAACGGTTCTAGAAATCAACCTCAATGCCCTGTCACACAATTTGAACTTCTATAAAGCCAAATTAAATCCGCATACCCAAATGATGGTCATGGTAAAGGCTTTTAGTTATGGAAATGGAGGCTTAGAGATTGCGAAACTTTTAGAATATCACAAAGTAGATTACCTTGGCGTGGCTTTTGCCGATGAAGGTATTGCCCTGAAAAGCAACGGCATAACTTTACCTATTATGGTTTTAAATCCGGAAACAACCAGTTTTGAAGCCCTAATTCAGCATCAATTAGAACCGGAAATATACAGTATAAAGGGTTTGAATGCCTTTTTAAAAATAGCCAAACAAAAACAATTGAAGCAATTCCCTATCCATTTAAAAATAGATACCGGAATGCATCGACTGGGATTTGACGAAGCTCATCTCCCTGAGTTAATTGCTATTTTGAAAAACAGCAAATTGGTTCAAGTAAAAAGTATATTATCACACATGGCAACAAGCGATGATATTGCACATCGCGATTTTGCCTTAGAGCAAATAGAAAAATTCAATCGAATCTCTGCCTTCATCTGTGAGCAGTTGGAAATTCAACCCATAAAACATATTTTAAACACCTCCGGAATTTCCAATTACCCACAAGCTCAATTTGACATGGTTCGCTTGGGTATTGGTTTATATGGCATTTCAAATGACCCTAATGAACAAAAAATGTTAGAAAATGTAGGGACTTTAAAGTCGGTTATTTCCCAAATCAGAACCATTCAAGCCGGAGAAAGTGTGGGTTATGGCCGACGATTTAGAGCCGAAAAAGAAACCCGAATTGCTACCATTCCCATTGGCTATGCCGATGGAATTCGAAGAAGTTGGGGGAACGGATTGGGTTTTGTTTTGATAAACAACCAAAAAGCTACCATTGTTGGCAGTATCTGTATGGATATGTTGATGGTAGATGTAACGACTATTGCTTGTACCGAAGGCAATGAAGTAATTGTACTGGGCGAAAGTCCTTCGGTTGTGTTAATGGCAGCTGAACTTCAAACCATTCCCTACGAAATCTTAACCGGCATTTCCCAAAGAGTAAAAAGAATTTTTTACAGAGAATAATTTTTTAGTTTTTTGTTAAAATTTTAACTAACTTCGTTACTACAAAAACATTAAAACTTTATAGTATGCTTAAAGAATTTAAGAATTTTATCATGACCGGCAATGTTATTGAATTTGCCGTAGCTGTAATCATGGCCGGAGCCGTGGGAGCAGTTGTAAACGGATTTGTAAACGATATTGTAATGCCTGTTGTAGGAATGCTTACCGGAGGCGTTGATTTTTCAGAAATGAAAGTTGTTTTACAAGATGCTGTTGAAGCATCCGAAGGGGTTGCTGCCGTTCCGGAAGTAGCCATTAGATGGGGAGCTTGGGTAAATACCTTAGTAAACTTGGTCATTGTTGGTTTTGTGATGTTTATTATCATTAAAGGGTACAACAAAATGAGAAAACCAAAAGAAGAAGCTCCGGCAGCTCCGGCAGGGCCAACTCAGGAAGAATTATTGGCTGAAATCAGAGATTTATTGAAAAAATAGAAGTTCCGCTATACTATATATTCTAACCAAACCCCGACTTGTTCGGGGTCTTTTTTTACAAAAAATCAAAATTTTGTGAAACTGATTTTTTTCAACCGACTATTCTTTACTTTTGTACTTTAAATCTAAAAATTCACACATGAGAGTTGCAGTTGTTGGTGCTACCGGAATGGTTGGCGAAGTTATGCTACAGGTTTTAGCCGAAAGAAATTTTCCGATTACAGAGTTAATTCCCGTGGCTTCGGAAAAGTCGGTTGGAAAAGAAATCGAATTCAAAGAAACAAAATATAAAGTAGTTGGATTGCAAACGGCCGTTGAAATGCGTCCGGATATTGCTTTATTTTCAGCCGGAGGTGAAACTTCCTTAGCTTGGGCACCCAAATTTGCGGAAGCCGGCACTACCGTTATCGATAATTCTTCTGCTTGGCGAATGGATCCTACAAAAAAATTAGTAGTTCCGGAAATCAATGCTTCCGAATTAACCAAAGCCGATAAAATTATTGCCAATCCCAACTGTTCTACCATTCAAATGGTAATGGTTTTAAATCCGTTGCATAAAAAATACAACGTAAAACGCGTAATTGTTTCTACCTATCAATCCATTACCGGAACGGGTGTAAAAGCGGTGCAACAACTGGAAAATGAATATGCCGGAGTGAAAGGCGAAATGGCGTATCCGTATCCCATTCACCGAAACGCCATTCCGCAATGTGATGTGTTTGAAGACAACGGTTACACCAAAGAAGAAATGAAATTGGTTCGCGAAACCCAAAAAATTATGGGTGATAAATCAATAGCCGTGACCGCAACCGCTATCCGAATTCCCGTAGTTGGCGGACACAGTGAAGCTGTGAATGTGGAGTTTTCGAATGATTTTGAGGTAAATGAAGTGCGTTCAATTTTACATAACACTCCGGGCGTGACCGTTCAAGATAATTTAGACACCAAAACCTATCCAATGCCGATTTATGCTCAAGGAAAAGACGATGTTTTTGTGGGTAGAATTCGCCGTGACGAAAGCCAACCCAACACTTTAAATATGTGGATTGTAGCGGATAATCTACGCAAAGGTGCCGCAACCAATACGGTGCAAATTGCGGAGTATTTGGTGGAGCATAATTTAGTTTAAGATAATTTCAATATAGTAGGAAGCTCCTTTTTTTGGGGCTTTTTTTGTTTTTGTTTTGGGAAGAATCTTGTTGTTTTTATTGAAATTTATGATTTGAAAAATCTTAAGAATTCCGCTCCGAAAAATGTTCTTGTAAAATCCCTAATGAAACGTTCCGCAAATGTCTCCTGACTTTGCGGAAAATAAATGAGTAGAATACAAAACAAAAATTGAAACCTCACTTCCTAAA
>JANJWE010000060.1 GCA_024709705.1 Flavobacterium sp.
AGGTGTAGGTTCTTAATTCCCAACCGCATACACCGGCAGGTGCCGTATCGACTCCAATTGAAACTCCATTTACAAGAACTTCAATTTGAGCAGGATTTCCTGTTGCAACCGATTGTACCCAATATGAAAAAGTATAAATTCTTCCCGGTAAAACCGGTATTTTTTGACACCAAAAATTATCATTCCCCGCGTTGGCTATCGAACCATCCATAACCATCATGTTTCCGGTTCCGGTTGTATGATCGGTACAATTTGAGAATCCAGCAAACCACGTTTGAGAATTTGGAACTATTGCATAAGCTCCTTGAACACCAGCCGGATTAATGGGATCTAAATATTGATATTCTGTTGTAAAACCATTATTACCAAGAGAAAAATCTCCATTGTAAACCAAATTTCTATTTAAAGTTTGTGTAGAAGTTACCGTATAAGTAGTGGCAACTGTAGGATAAACCGTTATCGTAGAGTTATTCGGATTTAAAATTGAAGGATCAGTAGGAGAAGAAGTCCAAGTATAATTCCCCCCTCCTGAAACAGTTAAATTAGCAAAAGAACCACTACAAACCGAAGTATTTGGAGAAACGGTAATATTATTGGGTTGTGTAATGGTAATAGGATTGGATGAAACTACATCTCCAATTGAGTTGGTAACAGTTACTGTATAAGTACCCGGAGCCAATCCGGTAAAGACACCGGTAGAATTAGTTGCAGAAGCTGCACCTGAAAGAGTATAACTTGTAAATGGTGCGATACCTCCTACCCCATATGCTACAATAGAACCATCTGCTGCTCCAAAGCAACTCACATTAATTTGAGAATGGGTAACGGATAAATGAGTTTGCAATCTCAATGATAAATCATCAATAGCAAAATCATTTCCAACAGCACTGGTATTTATATTAAAAAGTTCTAATCTTCTGTATTGATTTCCAGAGCCCGTAACTGTAAAAGTATAGGAAACCTCTTGCCAACCATTTGATGGTCCAGTTACATTATATGTACCATTAAAGGTATTGGTTCCGCCACTCATAACTCTAAATCCTATTTCGGCTTGAGGATTAGTAGCATTAACTGAATGTATGTAATAGGTAAAAACATAAGTTGCTCCACCTTGTAAAAGTACATCGCCATTGGTCAACCAAATTCGTTCTGAACTCGTAGCACCATCAAAAACCATCATGAGACCACTTCCAGAAGTACGATCTCCTATGTTAACAAAATTATTCGTGTTAAGCAAAAACGGATTGGTTGAAATTGCAAATTGTCTCGGCGAACTATTGGCCTGACCCGAGCCGGGATTTGTTAAATTATAGTCTGATTGAAATCCTGTATTTCCAGCCTCAAAATTGCCATTTGTCAATAGATTTTGAGCGTTGAATGGGCTGAAAAACAAGACCAAACAAAAAATAGATAGTAGTTTTGAACTCATGCTAAAAAAAATTTAAGGTCGGAAATTTACATAATTTTAAGTAAATAATATCTTAAAATTTTGGTTTTTTAAGTTCCTTAAAAAGCACTATTTATTTAGAGGCAATTTGTATATCTTTGCAGACTTAAATTTACATATTAATTATTTTCCATCTTATAATGATAAATACAGAATCGCTAGCTGACGAATTAGGAGATAATCATATAGGTTCTTCAACTGAAAATCCCATTAGAAAAGATGCATTTGATTTAACCGATGAACAAAAAATAGAGCTTATCAAAAAAGATGTAACTCAAATTCTAACTACTTTAGGTATGGATTTGACAGATGATAGTTTGAAAGGCACTCCAAACCGGGTTGCTAAGATGTTTGTCAAAGAAATTTTTGGCGGACTCAATCCGAATAAAAAACCCAGTTCTTCGACATTTGAAAACGGATACAAATATGGTGAAATGTTGGTTGAAAAGAACATAACCGTTTATTCAACTTGTGAACATCATTTATTGCCTATTGTGGGCAGAGCTCATGTAGCCTATATTTCAAATGGAAAGGTAATAGGATTATCTAAAATGAATCGCATTGTTGATTATTATGCCAAAAGACCTCAAGTCCAAGAACGTTTAACTATGCAAATTGTAAGAGAATTACAAAAAGCTCTTAATACTGAGGATGTGGCTTGTGTTATTGATGCCAAACACTTGTGTGTAAATTCAAGAGGAATTCGAGATATTGAAAGTAGTACGGTTACTTCCGAATTTGGTGGTAAATTTAAAGAAGAGAATGTAAGAAGAGAATTTTTAGATTACATCAAACTAGATACTAAATTTTAACATTTACTTTTCCATTCTACCCAAAATAGATTGACATTAAATAGTATTTATGAAACTCTATCAAAATCAAACTTTAAAAATATACAATTCCCTTAGTGGAGAAAAAGAAATCTTTACTCCCATTCATGAAGGTTATATAGGTATGTATGTTTGCGGCCCTACAGTATATAGCAATGTGCATTTAGGTAATGTTAGGACTTTTATGAGTTTTGATGTCATTTTCAGATATTTAATTCATTTGGGTTATAAAGTTCGATATGTTCGCAATATCACTGATGCCGGACATTTGGAAAATGATGCTGAAGTTGGTGAAGACCGAATTGCCAAAAAAGCTAGGTTGGAAGAATTAGAACCTATGGAGATTGTACAGCGATATACCGTAGATTTTCACACTATTTTACACAAACTCAATTTTTTACCGCCAAGTATTGAGCCAACGGCTACGGGTCATATTATCGAACAACAAGAAATTATTGCCAAAATCATTGAAAACGGATTTGCTTATGAAGCCAATGGATCTGTTTATTTTGATGTTGTAAAGTTTAATGAAACCAATCATTATGGTAAGCTAAGTGGCCGAAATATAGAAGATATGTTGGCCAATACACGTGATTTGGATGGGGTTTCTGATAAAAAAAATCCTCAAGATTTTGCCCTTTGGAAAAAAGCCGAACCACAGCATATCATGAGATGGCCATCACCTTGGGGAATTGGATTTCCAGGCTGGCATTTAGAATGTACTGCGATGAGCACCAAGTATTTAGGAGATACATTTGACATTCATGGTGGCGGAATGGATTTAAAATTCCCGCATCATGAATGCGAAATTGCTCAAAATGAAGCTTGTACAGGACACAGTCCGGTTCGCTTTTGGATGCATGCCAATATGCTAATTCTAAACGGTAAAAAAATGGCAAAATCTACTGGGAATTTCATTCTGCCTAATGAAATTTTTACCGGAGATAACACCATTTTATCAAAAGCTTTCAGTCCGAATGTAACGCGGTTTTTTATGTTACAAGCTCATTACAGAAGTATATTAGATTTTTCTAACGATGCTATTTTGGCATCCGAAAAAGGATTTAACAGATTGATGGAAGGCTATCAATTGATTTCCCAATTAGCTCCATCAACTACATCTACTTTATCAATTTCCGATTGGAAACAAAGCTGTTATGATGCCATGAATGACGATTTCAATACGCCTATTCTTATCGCTCAATTGTTTGAAGGCATTCGAATGGTTCATTTGGTAAATGATAAAAAAGAAAGTTTAACACTTGAAGCTATTACTGATTTAAAAAACACTTTACAACTTTTCATTTTTGATGTATTAGGAATTGCCCCTGAAAATCAAAATAAAGACACATCAGATAAGTTGGAAAATGTAGTAGCTTTAATAATACAAATGCGAAACGAAGCTAGAGCAAATAAAAACTTTGCTCTTTCCGATCAAATTAGAGACCAGTTGTTAGCTATTGGAATTCAATTAAAAGACGGAAAAGAAGGAACGAGTTTTAGTGTAAATTAAATGTTTACTCTCAAAAAAATCATAATATTCCCATTCCTTTTATTGATTCGTTTGTATCAAGTACTCATTTCACCTCTTACTCCGGCTACTTGCAGATTTGAACCTACTTGCTCACATTATGCCGCAGAGGCTTTAAAAAAACACGGTATTCTTAAGGGTATTAACCTTTCAATAATTCGGATTTCAAAATGTCATCCTTGGGGAAGTAGTGGTTATGACCCGGTTCCCTAATTTTTAAGATTTAATTATTACATCTGAATTGGGATTTGCCTAAAAATAATTTACATTTACTTCAAATAATTGGTTTATGAATTTACCCATTTTGAGTTTTGTTTGGAATCCATCAGAAGGAATAGAAATAGGTTCCTTTATGATACGCTATTACAGTTTAATGTTTGTTGTTGCTTTCGCTATTGGATGGTATGTAATGAAGTACATATTCATTCGTGAAAACGAACCCATGGAAAAATTAGACAGTCTATTTATTTATACTGTAATCGCTACCCTTTTAGGAGCTAGGTTAGGCCATGTCATTTTTTACCAGTCTGAACTTTTTAGAGACGACCCTTTAAGTATACTTCTTCCTATTAGAACCCAACCTAATTTTGAATTTACCGGTTTTTCAGGTTTGGCAAGTCATGGAGCTGCTATAGCCATCATTATATTCATGATTTATTTTAGTAAAAAAATCATGAAGCAATCGTTATTATGGGTCTTAGACCGTGTTGTAATACCGGTTGCCAGTGGTGCTGTTTTTGTGAGATTGGGTAACTTTTTCAATTCTGAAATCATAGGTAACGAAACTAAGTCGTCTTTTGGCATTCAATTTGTTCAAGACTATTATTCCAAAAGGGATGCCGTTGAAATTACTAAAATTGCAGAACCCCGAAAAGCATACCAAGCTTTAACCAGTTCGCCAGAATATGCTCAATTCTTAGAAAAAGTTCCGGCAAAACATCCTTCACAACTTTATGAGGCGGTAATGTATGTTTTGGTCTTTGCCATTCTCATGTTTTTGTATTGGAAAACTGATGTTCGTAAAAAAGAAGGCTTTTTGTTTGGAGTATTTATGGTGTTGCTATGGTCGGTTCGATTTGGCGTTGAGTTTGTCAAAGAAAGTCAAGGAGGTTTTGAAAAATACACACTATTTAATGGGTTATCCACAGGTCAATGGTTAAGTATACCCTTTATAATTATTGGTCTCTATTATATTTTCAGAAAAACCAAACCAATCACATAAAAAAAACCCGATTTAAAATCGGGTTTTTTATTTCTCAATATCTATTGACTTATTCCATAGTAGCTTTTAAAGCTTTGTATTTATCTGAATAGTCCAGTGAAGAATAAACGTTTAACAAAGTCTGCTTAGCATCTTTGTTACCAGGTTCCAATTCTACAACCTTTTCAAGGTAAGGTAAAGTTGCTTTAAATACTTTCTCACGCTCTTTTTTCAGTTCTTCATAGCGTTTATTGTCCTTTGCTGAAGTACCCAACGAATTCATTTCCTCTACAATTTTAGTATCCAAGTCAAGCTTAAGTATAGCCAAATTCAAATAGGCGTTTGTATATTTAGGGTTAATTTCAATGGCTCTTAAATAATTTTTTTCAGCTTCATCAATTTTATTTGCCTTAGACAATATAACACCTAAATTATAATACAAATCCGGTTCATTGGGATTCGTTTTAATTACATCTTCTATGATTCGGGTGTAAGAAGCAAAGTCTTGAGCTTCCAAGTACAAATTGGCTTCTGTCAGGGCTAATGAGTAATCTTCAGGATTGGTTTTTCGTGCTTCTTGAACTGCAGCCATAGCTTTGGCATTCTCTCCTTTTTGAACCAAAATCAAGGCATAGTTGCGTAAAATTTCACCTCTTTTGGAAGGAATTTTTTCATCTCTTGGTTTTTCATGAGTACCCATTTTTCCAACATACAAATCTCTTTCTGATTTGGAAGAAAAAGAGATTTCTTCTTTAGTGATTTTGTCAGTGGCCAAATAAGAAACACCTTTACCGGAGTAATTCAATTTTTTTAAATCTTCATAATAGGTCAATGCTAAATCATAATCTTGAGCATTAACAGCACCACTTGCAGCGTAGTATAGATATATGGTATCTTTTGGGTTTAAAGTGTAAATGGTATATAACTTTTCAGTTCCTTCCTTAAACCTTTTGGCATTATTATCATCAATAGCTGCACCTAACAATTTATCTTTTAATGTAGCTAAAGATGACGTTGCTTGAGAGGAATACTTGGCTTTACCCATTGTTTTCTCCAAAGCAATTAATTCTTGATAAGCTTTTGATGCTTGAATCAAACTTTTTCCTTTTTCTGTAGGTAATTTATCTGCAAGATTTAATAACGCATTTCCTTTGATAAAAAGAAACTGTGCTTTATCGGCATCCGTTCCAGAGTTTAATATAAATTCAGCATTTTGTAATGCTGTTTTTAAAACTTGTGGATTTGGGTCTTTCATAGCTTTTTCAACTGCCTTCATTTCATCTTTCTGAGCATAGACTCCAGAAGCAATAAGTAAAGCAAAAGCCGCTAATAAGGATTTACTTTTCATGGTATTTATTTAATTTTAGTTTGTAATTATTCTTGGGTTTCATTGTTTTCATCTAAATCGGTGTGTTGATTTTTGATTTCTTCGCTCACATCATCAAAATCAACTTCCTCAGCAACCTCCTCTTTCATAACTTTAGTTACTGCTGCGATTGAATCATTTCCTTTGATATTGATTAAACGAACTCCTTGTGTGGCTCTTCCCATTACACGTAAATCAGAAACTTCCATTCTAATGGTTAAACCTGATTTATTGATAATCATCAAATCATCAGCATCTGTCACATTGTTGATAGAAACCAATTTACCGGTTTTATCAGTGATATTAAGTGTTTTCACACCTTTTCCACCACGATTCGTAATTCTATAATCTTCTAATGAAGAGCGTTTTCCATATCCATTTTCAGAAACGACCAAAATTTCACTGTTCATGTCATTTACAGAAACCATGCCAATTACTTCATCTTTATCATCTGCTAAGGTAATTCCACGAACACCGGATGCACTTCTTCCCATTGGACGGGTTTTGCTTTCTTCAAAACGAACCAATTTACCGGATTTAACAGCAACTAATATCTGACTTTTTCCGTTGGTTAATTTAGCTTCTAACAATTCGTCATCTTCTTTGATTGTAATTGCAGCAATACCATTTTGTCTCGGACGAGAATATTGTTCCAAAGAGGTTTTTTTAACTTGACCCTGCTTGGTTGCCATAATTACATAATGACTATTGATGTATTCTTCATTCTTTAAATCTTGAGTACAGATGAAAGCTTTTACTTTATCGTCATTTTCAATATTTATTAAATTTTGAATGGCTCTACCTTTTGAAGTTTTACTGCCTTCTGGTATTTCATATACTCGCATCCAGAAACATTTTCCTTTTTGGGTAAAGAATAACATGTATTGGTGATTGGTAGCAACAAATAAGTGCTCCAAGAAATCCTGATCTCGTGTTGCTACTCCTTTTTGACCAACCCCACCTCTATTTTGAGTTTTGTATTCAGACAAAGGCGTTCTTTTAATATAACCGGCATGTGAGATGGTAATAACCACGTTTTCATCGGCTATTAAGTCTTCAATACTTACATCGCCTCCGGCATATTCAATGGTAGATCTTCTCTCGTCTCCATATTTATCACGTATTTCGATTAATTCTTCTTTAATCAAATTCATACGTAAATCTTTATTGGCAAGTAATTCTCTCAAATGAGCAATCAACTTCATGATTTCCTCATATTCGGCACGCAACTTATCTTGTTCTAATCCGGTAAGTTGACGCAAACGCATCTCTACGATGGCACGAGCTTGTATTTCTGAAAGAGAAAAGCGTTCAATCAATTTGGTTCTGGCTTCATCTCCGTCTTTAGAACCTCGGATTAAAGCTATAACTTCGTCAATATTATCTGAAGCTATAATTAAACCTTCTAATATATGTGCTCTCTCTTCAGCTTTTCGAAGATCAAACTGGGTTCTTCGAACTACTACATCATGACGGTGTTCCACAAAATAATGAATCAAGTCTTTTAGATTCAACATTTGGGGTCTACCATTTACAAGAGCAATATTATTTACACTAAAAGAAGACTGAAGTTGTGTATACTTATAAAGTGTATTCAAAACCACATTGGGAACAGCATCGCGTTTCAGTTCATAAACAATTCGCATTCCATTTCTATCCGATTCATCTCTAATGTTTGAAATCCCTTCAATTTTTTTCTCATTTACCAAATCAGCGGTTTTTTTAATCATATCCGCTTTATTAACTTGATAAGGAATTTCAGTAACAATAATAGCTTCTCTTCCATTACTTTCTTCAAAACCCGCTTTGGCTCGCATAACAATTCTGCCTCTACCGGTTTTAAATGCTTCTCTTACTCCGTCATATCCATAGATTACACCACCCGTAGGAAAATCGGGGGCTTTAATATGATTCATTAATTCGTCAATTTCTATTTCATGGTTATCAATGTAGGCTAAAGTACCGTTAATAACTTCAGTAAGATTATGAGGAGGCATGTTGGTAGCCATACCCACGGCAATTCCCGATGCACCGTTAACTAATAAATTAGGAATTTTGGTAGGCATTACTTTAGGCTCATACAAAGTATCATCAAAATTCAATTGAAAATCAACTGTCTCTTTTTCAATATCAGCCATGATTTCTTCAGATATCTTTTGCATTCTGGCCTCTGTATATCGCATCGCTGCCGGGCTATCCCCATCAACTGAACCAAAGTTCCCTTGTCCATCTACTAAAAGATAACGCAAACTCCACTCTTGAGCCATACGAACCATGGCATCATAAACCGAAGTATCTCCATGAGGATGATATTTACCTAAAACTTCACCAACTATTCTGGCTGATTTCTTGTGAGCTCTATTCGAAAAAACTCCTAAATCATACATTCCGTAAAGAACTCTACGGTGTACTGGTTTTAAACCATCTCTAACATCAGGCAATGCACGTGATACAATTACAGACATCGAATAATCGATGTAGGCTGATTTCATTTCGTCTTCGATGTTAATAGGAATTAATTTTTCTCCTTCAGACATAAGTATTTAATTAATGTTATTATAAGTTATTTCAAAACGTGCCAATATACGAAAACTTCGCTTTTTTTTCATCAAATCAGACAACTAATTTCAATGATTTATTAACAAAAAACCCTTTCATTTTAGTTGATAATTATATACTCCCAATCCTTTCTTTTTCCATTTATTTTTTGTCAATTAGCTGTCAGGAGAATGACAAAGGAATGATTTTTGCATTTGATAATCCGATTCATTAAATTTACATTCAAAAAATAATTGTTATGGATGATAATTTTTCGCCACGTGTCAAAGATGTAATTACTTACAGCAAAGAAGAGGCTTTACGGTTGGGGCACGACTTTATCGGTACAGAGCACCTCATGCTGGGGATATTACGTGACGGAAACGGTAAAGCTATATCTATTTTAAATAATTTGGACATCGATTTGGATTATTTGAGAAAAAAAGTAGAAATCCTGAGTCCGCCCAATCCCAATGCAGAAGTAGGCAACGAAAAAAAGAATCTGCATTTAACTCGACAAGCAGAACGTGCTTTGAAAACTACTTTTTTAGAAGCTAAAGTTTTTCAGAGTTCTTCTATAAGCACGGCACATCTTTTGCTCTGTATTCTTAGGAACGAAAACGATCCTACAACCAAATTACTTAACAAGCTGAAAATCGATTATGATACAGCTAAAGAACAATACTTAAATATGATACCCAATAACAACGACGACGAATACACT
>JANJWE010000262.1 GCA_024709705.1 Flavobacterium sp.
GAGGATTAGATTCATCTTTAACCTCTTCTATTGCTTCACGTTTTATGAAAGAAATGGATAAAAAATTACATTCATTCTCTATCGGATTGGATAAAGATGCTCCGGATGTTGTAGCAGCAAGAAAAGTAGCCCAATTTTTAGGCACAGAACATCATGAAATTCATTTCACCATAGAAGAAGGAATTCAAATTTTAGACCAATTGATTTGGCATTTAGAGACTTACGATGTTACTTCTGTACGTGCGAGTACTCCCATGTACTTTTTGTCGAAAGCTATTACTGATATGGGAATTAAAGTAGTACTTTCAGGAGAAGGTGCCGATGAGATTTTTGGTGGTTATCTCTATTTTAGAAATGCTCCCAGTGTATCCGATTTTCAAAAAGAAACCATAGAAAGAGTTCAAAAATTATTTACTGCCGATTTGTTGCGTGCCGATAAATCCACCATGGCACATGGATTAGAAGCGAGGGTTCCTTTCTTAGATAAAGCATTTTTAGAATTGGCCATAAAAATTAAACCTGAAGAAAAAATGCCTCAAACGTACCAAGGAATTGAGAAATATATTCTAAGAAAGGCTTTTGACACTCCTGAAAAACCCTATCTTCCAGACGAAGTTTTGTGGCGACAAAAAGAGCAATTTTCAGATGGTGTGGGCTACAATTGGATAGATACACTCATTGAATATTGTGCCTCTCAAGTTTCAGATTCCGATTTTGAAAAAGCAGCAGAGTTATTCCCTTACAATACACCGCTAACAAAAGAGGCTTTTTATTATCGTTCCATTTTTCATAAACATTTTCCGCAACTTGCTGCAGCTCAAACAGTTCGGAAATGGATACCCAAATGGCAAGAAAACCAAGATCCCAGCGGAAGAGCCAATTCGGCTCATGTTAAAGCAGATCCTTCAATATCAAAAATAGATATACCCGTTTAAATTTTCGTATAGGTTGCGTTTAGTTTGTTTGTTAAAGCGTTCTTTCGGGAACGCTTTTTATGTTTTAGTTCTTTAGTAATCATCATATGTTTTGATGTTCATTCACATTCAATTGTTAATAACTTATAGGTATAATGCATCCTATTTTTCTGGAAAATCCTTTGCCAATACTTATATTTGCGTGTTAGACTAAAAATATATTTATTCCATAAAAATAATATGAGCGACGAGATTAAAAAGAACAATTATTCTGCAGATAGTATTCAGGCTTTAGAGGGAATGGAGCACGTGCGTATGCGTCCTTCCATGTATATTGGCGACACAGGTGTACGCGGTTTACATCATTTAGTATATGAAGTTGTAGATAACTCCATTGACGAGGCTTTAGCCGGACATTGTGACACTATTTCTGTTGTAATTAATGAAGATAACTCCATAACCGTTGAAGATAATGGTCGTGGAATTCCCGTAGATATTCACAAAAAAGAAGGCGTTTCTGCTCTAGAGGTGGTAATGACCAAAATTGGAGCCGGAGGAAAATTTGATAAAGATTCTTATAAAGTTTCCGGAGGTTTACATGGAGTTGGTGTTTCGTGTGTAAACGCCCTCTCAGACCATTTGAGAGCAACTGTTTTCAGAGAAGGAAAAGTATATGAACAAGAGTATGAAAGAGGAAAAGCTCTTTATCCTGTTAAGCAAATTGGTGAAACAGAGAAAAGAGGTACTAGGGTTACTTTTAAGCCAGATGTTACCATTTTTACCCAAACTACAGAGTATTCATACGATACGCTAGCAGCGAGAATGCGTGAACTTTCATTCTTGAATAAAGGAATCACGATTACTTTGACAGACAAGAGAAATAAGGATGATAAAGGGGAATTTGTTTCCGAAATTTTCCACTCTAAAGAAGGACTTAAAGAATTTGTTAAGTTTTTAGATGGCAATAGAGTTCCGATAATTTCTCATGTTATCAGCATGGAACATGAAAAAGGGGAGATTCCTGTAGAAGTAGCTTTGATTTACAATGAAAGTTATTCTGAAAATATTTTTTCCTATGTAAATAATATTAATACTCATGAAGGAGGTACCCATTTGCAAGGATTTAGAATGGGACTCACACGTACGCTAAAAAAGTATGCGGATAATTCAGGATTATTAGAAAAATTAAAATTTGAAATTTCCGGAGACGATTTTAGAGAAGGTCTCACAGCTATTATATCTGTAAAAGTGTCTGAGCCTCAATTTGAGGGACAAACTAAGACTAAGTTAGGAAATAGAGAGGTGGTATCTCCCGTAAGCCAGGCAGTCTCTGAAATGCTTGAAAATTATTTGGAGGAAAATCCTAATGATGCTAAAATTATTGTTCAAAAGGTTATTCTGGCCGCCCAGGCTCGTCACGCAGCTAAAAAAGCACGTGAAATGGTACAAAGAAAAACGGTACTCGGTGGGGGAGGTTTACCAGGAAAACTCTCTGATTGTTCAGAGCAAGATCCGGCAAGATGTGAAATATTCTTGGTTGAGGGTGACTCTGCAGGAGGTACTGCTAAACAAGGAAGAGACCGAAATTTTCAAGCTATTTTGCCTTTGAGAGGTAAAATTTTGAATGTTGAAAAAGCCATGCATCATAAAGTTTTTGAGAACGAAGAAATCAGAAATATATTTACAGCACTTGGTGTTACCATAGGTACTGCCGAGGATTCAAAGGCTTTAAATTTAGAAAAGTTACGTTATCATAAAGTGGTTATTATGTGTGATGCCGATGTAGACGGTAGTCACATTTCTACTTTAATTTTAACTTTCTTCTTCCGATTTATGAAAGAGCTAATTGAACAAGGACACGTATACATAGCAACACCTCCTTTGTATTTGGTTAAAAAAGGGAACAAGAAAGAATATGCTTGGAATGACGATCAAAGGGATTTGATTAATCAACGACTAGGTGGTTCGGCATCAATTCAACGTTACAAAGGTTTAGGAGAGATGAATGCAGAACAACTTTGGGAAACTACTTTGAATCCGGATTTCAGAACTTTACGTCAGGTTACCATAGACAGTTTAACAGAGGCCGACAGAATTTTTTCTATGTTGATGGGAGATGAGGTGCCACCACGTAGAGAATTCATTGAAAAAAACGCAGTTTACGCAAAAATCGATGCATAATTAACAACAAATAAATAACACACAAAATGAAAGTTACAATCGTAGGAGCCGGAAACGTTGGTGCAACTTGTGCCGATGCTATTGCTTACAGAAGAATTGCGAGTGAAATCGTATTATTAGATATTAGAGAGGGTTTTGCTGAAGGGAAGGCACTTGACATCATGCAAACACAAACCACTTTGGGATTTAATACCAAAGTATCAGGAAGTACAAACGATTACAGTAAAACTGCAAATAGTGATGTAGTTGTAATTACCTCTGGAATTCCCAGAAAACCGGGTATGACGAGAGAAGAATTAATTGGTATTAATGCCGGAATAGTAAAATCAGTAGCTGAAAATCTACTACAACATTCTCCAAACGCTATCGTGGTTGTAGTATCTAATCCAATGGATACTATGACCTATTTAACATTAAAAGCTACCGGTTTACCCAAAAACAGAATAATTGGTATGGGTGGAGCATTGGATAGTTCAAGATTTAAAACCTATTTATCTCTAGCTTTAGATAAGCCTGCAAATGATATTCAAGGAATGGTTATTGGAGGCCACGGCGATACAACTATGATTCCTTTGACACGTTTGGCTTCTTACAATGGAGTTCCGGTTTCTGATTTTCTCCCTAAAGAAGAACTCGAAAAAGTAGCAGCTGATACCATGGTTGGAGGAGCTACTTTAACCGCATTATTAGGAACTTCTGCTTGGTATGCACCTGGAGCTTCAGTTGCTTACTTGGTAGATAGTATTCTTAACGATCAAAAGAAGATGATTCCATGTTCTGTCTATTTAGAAGGAGAATACGGTCAACAAGATATTTGTATTGGAGTACCTTGTATCATAGGTAAAAATGGAGTTGAAAAAATAGTTGATGTTCATTTAAACGATGAAGAAAAAGCTAAATTTGCTAAAAGTGCAGATGCTGTAAGAGCTATGAATGGTGATTTAAAATCAGTATTGGCTTAATCAAGTTAACAATTTTATTAAAAGACTGCATTTTATGCAGTCTTTTTTTTAGATTAATGCGTAAATTAATTGGTTAATCCTATTCATAATTATATATTTGCACGTTTTATAAAATTGAAATGAATTGTTAAAATTCGTTTCTTTACTGTAAATCAAAATCATAACCCACAAAAATTAATTAATTCGAGTAATAATGCAGAGTAAAGGACTTATTAAATTTTTCGCAATTCTATTTGCATTGGTATGTATTTACCAACTTTCATTCACTTTTGTTGCCAATAAAGTTAAGGCAGATGCAAAAGCGGCTTCTGGAGGAGATGTTCAAAAAGAAATCAAATACTTAGATTCTATTGGTAGAGTTGAAGTATTAAATTTAGGATTTGCCTCATTTACCTTTAATGAAGTTAAAGAAAAACAAATCAACAAAGGTCTTGACTTAGAAGGAGGTATCAATGTGATACTTCAAATTTCTGTAAAGGATATCCTTAAAGGCTTGGCAAACAATTCTCAAGATCCGGTTTTTAATAAGGCTTTAGCTGATGCTACAACCAATTTAAAAGGAAATCAAACTTATATTGATGCATTCTTTGAAGCATTTGATGCGGCTTCAAATGGCAAAGTAAAATTAGCTTCACCTGATATCTTTTTCAACAAAAATTTAGATGGAGAGATTGACCTTAAGATGACTGATGCTCAAGTAAAAGCTGTTATCAAAAGAAAGGTTAACGAATCCGTTTTGAGTGCGTTCGAAGTATTAAGAAAACGTATTGATAAATTTGGAGTTACACAACCTAATATCCAACAATTAGGTGAGTCAGGTAGAATTTTGGTAGAATTACCGGGTGCTAAAGATGTAGACCGTATTAAAAAGTTACTGCAAAGTACGGCACAATTGGAATTTTGGGAAACATACAAATTTGAAGAAGTTGCCCAATATCTAGGAAGTGTAAACGAAGCTTTAAAAGCAACTGAAGTAAAAGTAGAAGTTAAAGAAACGGTTAAAAAAACAGGAATCGATTCCCTTTTAACAGACACCTCAAAAGATTCATTGGCCAATACTACCGGAAACAATCCTTTGTTTGATAAAATGTTATCTTATGGCGGTGGGCCGGTACTTGGTTATTTTGCACCAAAAGATACAGCTGCAATTAACGGTTATTTAAATAGAGATTCAAGCAAAGCTCTTTTAACTCCTGAAATGCGATATGCTCGTTTTGTTTGGGGTAAGCCAACTTCAATTACCAATGATAAAAAAGAACAAATTGAAGCGGTAGAACTCTATGCTCTTAAATCAGACCGAAGCA
>JANJWE010000279.1 GCA_024709705.1 Flavobacterium sp.
ACCCACACAAATTTTAAGAATATAATCGTAATCACCACTCACATGAAAGCATTCTAAAATTTCACTCAATTGAACTACTTCATTTTCAAACGTGGTTAAATATTCCTTAGTATGTTGAATGAGTTTAATATGACAAAAAACCACAAAACCTTTATTCACTTTATTGCGGTCCAAAAGAGCTACATATTTCTTTACAACCTTCTCACGTTCCAATTTCTTAATTCGTTCATAAACCGCAGTAACCGATAAGTGCAATTTTAAAGACAATTCCTTGGTTGTCATTTTCGAATCGGTTTGAAGCAGATGCAATAACTTTTTATCTAACTCATCAAAATTCATAAAGTCATAGTTTTATATTCTAAACAAAGTTAGTGAAATTTGTTTTTACTTTATTAAATTCTATATAACTAATTTATTTTAGATTTATAATCTAATTTTTTTTATAATGGTTGTATAAAAAACTAATTTTATTGAAATTTGTAATCATCTAAACACTTAAAAATGGATTCAAAATCATTCAAGCCAGCCGATCAAATACAAGATTTACAATATTTTGGAGAATTTGGTGGTGTAAACCCCTCAATTTCTGATAGTTCTACATACACTTTTCTTTCAGCAAAAACTATGTTTGACACGTTTGAAGGAAATGCCGAAGGTTGCTATTTGTACTCTCGTCATTCATCTCCAATGAATCTCTATTTAGGTCAAGCCCTTGCCGCTATGGAAGGCACCGAAAGTGCCAACGTTGCCGCATCCGGTATGGGAGCTATCACTCCGGTTTTGTTGCAACTTTGTTCATCTGGAGATGAAATTGTTTCAAGCAGAACCATTTATGGAGGAACGTATGCTTTTATGAAAAACATGTTACCCAAGTGGAATATCAAAACGCATTTTGTTGACATTACAAAACTTGATATAGTTGAAGCTGCAATAACAAAAAACACCAAAGTATTGTATTGCGAAACCGTAAGTAACCCTTTATTGGAGGTTGCCGACATTGAAAGCTTATCAAAAATAGCAAAAAAACACAATATTAAATTGGTGGTTGACAATACGTTTTCACCATTATCAGTTGCTCCGGCAAAATTGGGAGCCGATGTAGTAATACATAGCTTGACTAAATTTATCAATGGTAGTAGTGATACTGTTGGCGGAGTAGTTTGTGCATCGCAAGAGTTTATCAATGATTTAAAAAACGTTAATAATGGTGCCAGTATGTTGTTGGGACCAACAATGGATAGTTTGCGGTCGGCCAGTATTTTGAAGAACTTGAGAACGCTTCATATTCGCATGAAACAGCATAGTTATAATGCTGCCTATTTGGCTGACAAATTTGAAAAGGATGGTTTAAAAGTAGTTTATCCCGGCCTTAAAAGTCATCCGAGCCACGAAATTTATTCACAAATGATTAATAAAGAATATGGTTTTGGCGGTATGATGACGATAGATGTAGGAACTTTGGAAAAAGCAAACGAACTAATGGAATTAATGCAGCATAGAAATTTGGGATATTTAGCTGTTAGTTTAGGATTTTACAAAACCTTATTCAGTGCTCCAGGCACTTCAACCTCTTCCGAAATTCCATTAGAAGAGCAAAAAGAAATGGGTTTAACCGATGGTTTAATTCGCTTTTCTATTGGTTTAGACAACGATATAGAACGCACCTATCAAATGATGAAAGCCTGTATGGTTAAACTGGGCATTCTAAAAGTGCTTCAAGAGATTTAAAACCTAATCCGATTCAGTTGAATCGGATTTTTTTTGTATTCCATTATCATGATTTTTTATATATTGCAACATTAAATAGCATTCATGGAAAGTCAAGACATTAAACCCCTAGATCCAAAAGACGAACAACTCATTGAAAATAAAAACCTTTCACTTTTTGAAGCACTACTTCCTATATTTCTTCTTGTTGGAATTTTAGGATACAATGTTTATGCGTATGAAGATAGTGCTACCTTCGGACCCAATCAATTTGCTTTGATTATAGGTGCGGCCATAGCAGCCATAGTTGGATTTAGAAATAAGGTTACCTATGTGGCCATGATGGAAGATATATCCAAAAATATAAAGTCAACTTCGGGAGCTATTTTAATTCTTTTGATGGTTGGAGCCTTATCCGGAACGTGGTTATTGAGTGGTGTAATTCCAACGATGATTTATTACGGATTACAAATTTTGCATCCGGCAATTTTTCTACCGGCTTGTTTGATTATTTGTGCCATTATTTCGATAGCAACCGGAAGTTCGTGGACTACCTCTGCAACTGTTGGTATTGCTCTTATTGGAATAGGTTCAACCATTGGAATGCCACTTGGAATGGTTGCCGGAGCTGTTATTTCAGGAGCTTATTTTGGAGATAAACTTTCTCCTCTTTCCGACACCACGAATTTGGCTCCGGCAATGGCGGGAACCGATTTGTTTACCCATATTCGCTATATGACATTAACAACCGTTCCAACCATGGTGTTAACGTTAATCATATTTATTTTTTTAGGTTTAGCACAAAACACTTCCGGTGTGAGTGATTCTTCTGCAACGCTAACTTCTATTAAAGAAACATTTACGATTTCACCTTGGTTGTTTTTAGTTCCCGGAATTGTAATTTTACTCATTGTAAAGAAAACCGAACCCTTGATTGCTTTATTAATAGGAACACTTTTAGGAGGTTTTTTTGCTTTGATTTTTCAACCAGAATTAGTGGCTAAAATAGGCGGTAGTAATCAACTTTCAATTTTTTCAGGTTATAAAGGTGTTATGAATGCTATTACGGTTCAAACCTCTATTGAAACCTCAAATGCAATGTTAACTGATTTGTTTTCTTCCAAAGGAATGAAAGGCATGTTGGGAACCATTTGGCTAATTCTTTGTGCCATGGTTTTTGGTGGCGTTATGGAAGCCATTGGAGCTTTAACCCGAATTACGGATTCGCTATTAAAATTATTCCACACCACTTTAGGCTTGTTTGCGAGTACGGTGGCTAGTTGTTTAGCATTGAACTTAACTGCTTCTGATCAATATTTGGCTATAGTAGTACCCGGAAAAATGTTTGCTAAAGCGTATCAAGACAAAGGATTAGCTCCTGAAAATTTGAGTCGTTCGTTAGAAGATTCAGGAACGGTTACTTCAGTATTAGTTCCATGGAACACTTGTGGAGCTTATCAAGCAGATGTTTTAGATGTACCAACATTAACGTATTTACCCTATGCTTTCTTCAATATTATCAGTCCGTTTATGACATTGACATTTGCCGCATTTAATATTAAAATCAAACAACTGACAGCGAAATAGGATACTTTTTTCAGATAAAAATTGGCTCTAGTAGAGCCTTTTTTTGTTTTAAAACAATTTTAACAATTGTTAAGTCTTCATCGCTTTGAGTTAAAAAATAGGAATAGTAAAAAAATAAGTTTACTCTTTTAAAGAATTGGTAAGTTTAAATCCAAAAGCACGTAAGCATCAGTAAAATCAATTGTTTCATTACGAAATCGAATGATATTTGTCATAGTTTTGATATCCAAATTCACCTACATTTGCACCTGAAATTAACATTTTTAAACAATAAAATTATGTCATTAGTAGGTAAAAAATTTCCAAACATCACTGTAGATGCCATTTCTGAAATGGGAGACAATTTGAAAATTAACGTTTTAGACGAAGCTGTAAAGAACAACAAAAAGGTAATCTTGTTTTGGTATCCCAAAGACTTTACGTTTGTTTGTCCAACTGAATTGCATGCGTTTCAAACCGCTTTACCTGAGTTTGAAAAAAGAAACACTATTGTAATTGGTGCTTCTTGCGATACTAATGAAGTGCACTTTGCTTGGTTAAACACAGCCAAAAACAATGGTGGAATTGAAGGGGTAACCTACCCACTAATTGCCGATACAACCAGAAATTTATCTTCAGCATTAGGAATTTTAGACATTGAAGCCGGAGAATACAATGAAGAAACCGATACCTATTTGATTTTAGGTTCCAATGTAACCTACAGAGCAACATATTTGATTGATGAAACCGGAAAAATTTTCCACGAAAGTGTAAACGACATGCCGTTGGGTAGAAATGTAAACGAATATTTGCGTTTGATTGATGCGTACACTCACGTTCAAACCAAAGGTGAAGTTTGTCCGGCCAACTGGGAAGAAGGAAAAGAAGCTATGGCTGCCGACAGATTAAGTACAGCTGCTTATTTAAGTCAAAACTAATTTAAAGTCATTATCATGTTAATCGATTTAACCGAAGATACGCTTCAAGATTTAGTAAATCAAAACAACAAAGTAGTGGTACAATATTCTGCTTCTTGGTGTGGCAATTGCCGAATCATGAAACCTAAATTTAAAAAATTGGCTTCAGAAAACGACGGAATTACTTTTATTTTGGTAGATGCGGAAAATGCTCCGGAATCAAGAAAGCTGGCTAATGTTTCCAACTTACCAACCTTTGCCACTTTTGTTAATGGCAAATTAGTAAATCAAACTCAAACCAATAAAGCAGAAGTTTTGGCTGAATTGGTTTCAGAAATCTCAGCAAACTAATGAAATTACCCGTAATCAAACATTTGACTCAATTTATTGAAGACAATGACCCCGATTATTTGGTTGAAACCATCGAAGTTTTGGAGGCTTTAACAGAAGTTTCTTCTTTAAAAGATGAAGAATTGGATGTCATTGGCGAATTGATCTCCAATATGTATGGAGCTTTAGAAGTACACAAATCTATTCAAAACGGTATGGATAAAAAAGAAGCCCTAAACGGTTTTATGCAACGTGTATTAGGTTCTATAGACCAATAATCTCCAAACAATACCCTATTAAAACGCTTCAAATTTGAAGCGTTTTTTTGTTTGTAGAATGCGTTAAACTTTGGCAAATAATTCCTATTTTTGAATTCTTAAAAAAAATAAAAGATGGCTACAATAACTTTAGGAGGAAATCCTATTAATACCAGTGGTGAATTACCAAAAGTAGGTACAAAAGCACCCGATTTTCAATTGGTAAAAACAGACTTATCCCTAGCTTCATTGCGTGATTATGCCGGAAGCAAATTGGTTTTAAATATATTTCCAAGTATTGATACCGGAGTCTGTGCTACTTCAGTGAGAACTTTTAACCAAAAAGCTTCTACATTAGAAAACACAAAAGTATTATGTATTTCAAGAGATTTACCTTTTGCTCAAAAACGTTTTTGCGGAGCTGAAGGCATTGAAAATGTTGAAAATTTATCCGATTTTAATTCTGGAAGTTTTGGTGAAAATTATGGTCTAAC
>JANJWE010000071.1 GCA_024709705.1 Flavobacterium sp.
CCTTTGGGATAGAGAATCACAACTTTAACATTGGGTACCTTATAGAAACCACTGGCAACGGCTCCGCCTGTATCTCCTGAAGTTGCAACCAATACAAGGTTTTTTTTGGAGCTATTGTTAGAATTAAAAAAGGCAACACATCGAGCCATAAAACGAGCTCCCACATCTTTAAAAGCCAGTGTAGGGCCATGAAATAATTCTTGCGTAGCACACTGATTGGAAAGATGTACTATAGGAAATTCAAAATTGAGTGTTTCTGATAGAATTTCTTTTAATGTAATTTCTGGAATTTCCGGACAAATGAATGGTTTTAAAACTTCAAATGCAATTTCAACATCGCTGTAATATTCTATATTGGTTAAAAAAGTTTGGGGTAATCGACCAATTTCAGTTGGAAAATAGAGTCCTTTATCTGGTGCTAATCCCAGTGTAACAGCATCTTGAAATGATACTTCGTCACTTTTTTGGTTTAAACTTTTATACCTCATCGTAAGGAATTATTAGCGTTGCATTTTTTGGGCTTAAAATGTAAAAATAGCATAAAACTTCAAATGAAAAACTAAAAAAACAATTATTCCCTATTCAGCTCTATTTTTTGTATTTTTGAAAAAATTTTGAAATGAATAAAAAAGCAAAGACTTTTATATACCAGTTAATTTCATTTTCGATTGTTTTTATTCCTTTTCGATTGGGAATTTCTTATTTCACTGAGCTAGAGGGGTTTTGGCCTGCATTTCTATCATTTCTAGCAACTTTACTTTTAGCACCAAAATTTCAAGTAGTTTCATCCAATAAGGAAACAAAAATCATGATGAAATCTATCTTCTCTAAGGAAGTTAAAGAAGTAAATTAATTACGGTTTCGATTTAGTCTTAGCGATTCTTTTTTTGTAGATGGGTACAAAGTAAGTTATTGTATAATTGAATCCTACTCCAAAGTTTCCGTCGTAGGTTCTATTAAATCCCGGAATATACAAATTATCAAATTCTTTAGGTTTTTGGTTGGAAAATAGGCGGTTGAATCGAACACTAAAACCGGCATATAGATTCGAAAATAGTTCGGCTTTCATACCCAAAACGACCTCAGCCCATTGAGCACTTAATCCATCAAATTTTTCACCGGAAATGGTAACAGGTGCCTCACCAAAATAGGGATTGGTGTTGTATACTCTATACGAATTCACAGTTTGGCTCATGGTGCTTACACCATATCGCAATCCGATGTAAACTGTATTTTCCATATCTAACCAGTTTTCATATAAATTATAATCAAATCCTATTTTAAAATAAAAACCTTTGGTAGAAAAGTTAATTCGATCGTCGTTTTTGGTATAGTTTTCATTTCCAATTTCACCGGCCAGATAGTAATTTTTAGTTAATCTGTAATCGGCAACTAGCTCCAAACCCTTGTAATTCTTGTCAAATGTGGTTCTGCCCAACCTAAATGCGTCTACACCCATTCGAATACCATATCGCTCTGTTTTCACAGGAGTTGTGTCTTGACTTTGTTCTTGGGCTTTTACAATGAATGAAAAGAACAAAAATACACTCAGATTAAAAATACATTTTGATGTGTACTTCATTTTCAGTTTCAATTTTAGTTTTTACAATTTCAATTTGATCAATCCAAAATTCGGTATCTCCATAGGGATTGCTTTGTTCTACACCATTTCCTAAATTAAGATCAAAGTTGGTTTTAAAACCGCAAGCTCTGGAGATATAAATATCGTTTCTAGTGTAATTGAACCGTATATTATCTTGATTAGTTAGATTAGAATTGGATGTGGAATTAATTATAAAAGTAAACTCGGAGGAGTTATCAATTGTTTTGAGAGGAATTTCAATTTGGTCAACTAAATTAAAATTTAATTCGGTTTGAGCTCCCAATCCTTGGATTTTTAAATTGGCCACATTTTTTTTGACAGAGGTATTGATGCTGTCATAAAATTCGATAATTAATCGGGGCGTAGTGGGTGTGTCTTCAGTACAGATGTCGTCCTTTTCACAACCAACCAAAAACCAAAGTACCACTATTAATTTGTGAACTATTTTCATTTATTTTTTTTCTAAAAGTACAACATTTTCAACATGATGCGTTTGCGGAAACATGTCAACAGGTCTTACCCGTGTCACTTTATAATGACTGTCAAGAAGAGCCAGATCGCGAGCTTGTGTAGCCGAATTACAACTTACATACACAATTTTTTTGGGAGCAATTTTAAGGATTTGAGCAATGACTTGGGCATGCATGCCATCTCGAGGGGGATCGGTAATAACTACATCCGGGAGACCGTGTTTTTGAATAAAGTGGTCATTTAAAACCTCTTTCATGTCACCTACAAAGAATTCGCAATTGGTTATGTTGTTTCGTTTTGCATTGGCCTTTGCATCCTTAATAGCTTCGGGAACCGACTCAACACCAATAACTTTTTCAGCCCATTTTGAAACAAATAGAGCAATTGTTCCGGTTCCGGTGTACAAGTCATACACCAATTCGTTACCGCTTAATCCGGCAAATTCTCGGGTAATTTTATACAATTCAAATGCTTGATCTGAATTGGTTTGATAAAATGATTTGGCCTGAATAGAAAATTGAAGCCCTTCCATTTCTTCGATTATGAATTCTCTACCGCTGTAGAGTTTAATGTCTTGGTCGTAAAGGGTATCGTTTGCTTTTGAATTTATTACATACAACAATGAAGTGATTTCAGGAAAACATTCTTTGAGGAAATCCAATAAAAGTTCTCGTTTTTCTTTATGTTCTTTGAAGAATTGAATTAATACCATGATTTCTCCGGTTGAACTGGTACGAATCATTAGTGTTCGCAGTAAACCTTCTTGATTTCGTACATCAAAAAATGGAATATCCTCGGCTTCTGCTTTTTCCTTTATAGCATTTCTAATGGCATTAGAAGGGTCTTGTTGCAGATGACATTTGGAAATGTCTAAAATTTTATCCCACATTTTGGGGATATGAAAACCTAATGCATTTTTATCTGAAAAGTTATTATCAGATTGAATTTCCTTATCGGTTAACCATCTCTTATTAGAAAAAGAAAATTCCATTTTATTTCTGTAAAAAAACGTTTTTTCAGAACCTAAAATGGGCTCAAATTCAGGTAAATCAATTTTTCCGATACGTTTCAGATTATTTAAAACCTCTTTGTTTTTATAAAAAAGTTGTTTGTCGTAAGACATGTTTTGCCATTTACATCCACCACAAACCCCAAAATGTTCACAGATAGGTTCAATACGGTCTTTAGAAAACGAATGAAAATGAATGGCTTTTCCTTCGTAATAGGCTTTTCTTTTTTTAAAAGTTTGAACATCAACTACATCACCGGGTACCACATTGGGTATGAATATGACTTTTCCATCTTCTGCTTTTGCTACAGAAACCCCTTTGGCTCCGGCATCTAGGACAGTTACTTCTTTAAAAATTATTTTGTCTTTGTTTGATCTTCCCATGCGACAAAAATAAGTTTTTCAAACCTAAAAAATAAGTTGAATCTGAATTATTTTATGCATTTAAAACCCGTAACACTACTTATGAAAAATAAGAATATAATAATGTCCAACAAATGATTAAAAGAGGCCCTACAAGCCCAATGAAAAGGCCACCTATTCTAAATTCCGATTG
>JANJWE010000014.1 GCA_024709705.1 Flavobacterium sp.
TACAAATCCGCTCCAGCCTTTGGTGTAAAAAGGAAGACCTTTATGTATCCTTTTTAGTATTTTCGCACTTTCGCTATCCCAAAAATCAGTACCCAAAATCACTCCCGGATTTACTACAACACAGTTTAAACCTTCTTGTTGTGCTCGCCAAATTTCCATTTCTGCTCCATATTTTGAAATAGCATAATCACTGTGTGGTTTTTCAGGATTCCATTCGGTATCTTCATTTATAATCGTTTCATATTCTGCCAAATCGCCTAAAGCGGCTATCGAACTTACATAGCAAAATTTCTTTATGCCAAAAGCAAGAGCACAGTTTACCATGTTGGCAGTACCTTCAATATTGGTTTTTCGCAAAGCATCTTCATCAGAAGCATCAAAAGAAATCAATGCCGCACAATGGTACACTTTTTCAATGTTTTGAAAGGCTATTTCAAGTGAAGGAATGTCATTTACGGTTCCTTGAACCCAATCAATTTGAAAAAACAAGGCGTCTTGGTTGCAAATTTTGAAGAATTTGCGAGTTTTAAGGATACTTTTTTCTGAACGAAACAAAGCTTTCACCTTTTCTCCATTTTGAAGCAAATGAAGTAATAAATGAGCTCCAACCAATCCTGTTCCGCCTGTAACTAAATTCATAAAAACAAAGATAAATGTTTCTGGACTACATTTTCAAATTATCGAATTAAAACTATCTTTGCCAAAAATAACAGCATGAAAAATTTAGTTGAAGAATTACGTTGGAGAGGTTTGTTTCACGATATGATGCCCGGAACGGAAGAACAATTGTTGAAAGAATCTACCACTGCTTATATTGGATTTGATCCAACAGCCGATTCCTTACACATCGGAAGTATGGTGCAAATCATCTTATTGGTACACTTGAAAAATTTTGGTCATCGTCCGATTGCTTTAGTAGGTGGTGCCACCGTTATGATTGGCGACCCTTCCGGAAAGTCAGATGAACGAAATTTGTTGGACGAAGCTACATTAAATAGAAATGTGGAAGGAATTAAAGGTGTGCTTTCACGCTTTCTAGATTTTAATTCTACTGAGGCAAATGCCCCAATTTTGGTAAATAACTACGATTGGATGAAAGATTTTTCTTTTATCGATTTTGCACGTGATGTGGGAAAAAGAATCACCGTTAATTATATGATGGCAAAAGATTCAGTAAAAAAACGTTTTTCCGGAGAAGGGGAAGGAATGTCGTTTACGGAGTTTACTTATCAATTGATTCAAGGCTACGATTTTTATCATTTGCACAAACATTACGGTTGTAAATTACAAATGGGTGGTTCTGACCAATGGGGAAACATTACCACCGGAACTGAATTGGTGCGTCGATTAAATGTAAACACCGATGACGAAGGAGCAAAAGCATTTGCCTTAACCACACCTTTAATCACTAAAGCCGATGGTTCCAAATTTGGAAAATCAGAAGGTGGAAATGTTTGGTTAACTGCCGATAAAACGTCACCCTATAAATTCTACCAATTTTGGTTTAATTCTTCGGATGAAGATGCAGAGAAATATATCAAAATCTTTACTTTTTTAGATAAAGCAACTATTGAAGAATTGATAGAAAAGCACAGACAAGAACCGCATTTGCGTTTGTTGCAAAAGAAATTGGCAGAAGAAATCACTGTATTTGTGCATTCAAGAGAAGAATATGAAAAAGCGGTAAAAGCGTCTTCTATCTTGTTTGGAAATTCCACTTCGGAGGATTTAAAAGGATTGGATTCAAAAACTTTTTTAGATGTTTTTGACGGAATTGCACAAGCGGAAATAGCTAAAAATGAACTAAAAAGCGGAATCAACATTGTAGATGCTTTGGCCGGGAAATCAGGCTTTATGTCTTCCAATGGTGAAGCAAGAAGAGCCTTGAAAGAAAATTCTATTTCGGTAAACCGAGAAAAAGTAACCGAAGAATTTTCACTATCAGCTAATGATTTAATCAATGATGAATTTGTCTTGTTGCAACGCGGAAAGAAAACCTATTTTATTTTACGAGCGGTTTAACTTGACTCGAGACGAAGCAGAACAGAGCGAAGCTAAACTTGACATGAGCCCAAAGGGCGACTGGCGAAGCAAACCTGAAACTTGAAACAATTTTAAACCACCATCAAGTTACACCCTCGAATATCACTCGCATCAAAACGTCCCAACACTTCAAAAGAATGGTTGGGATATTTTTTGCCCAAATCTTGCGTAGCAATAAATGAGCAAGAATTAATATTGGCTAAATCTATCACATTAATGCCTCCGGTCTTTCCATAATCTAAATACGTCAATGCATCTTCGGTATCCCGAATGAGAACCGACATCCAAGGTGGACATTCAAAAATGCCATTTCCTAACGAATAAGCTTGCGACAATAACTCGGTCATACCATATTCGGAATGTATAGTTGGAACACCAAAACCCTTACATAAAATCGTATGCAATTCTTCTCGAATGATTTCTTTTCGTTTACCTTTCATGCCACCGGTTTCCATTACAATGGTGTTTTTCAATTGAAAATTTTGATTTTCAATTAAATCTAATAAAGCATACGTTACTCCAATTAAGAGCACATTTTGACCGGACGAATCCAATTCGATTAGCGTTTGTATTAATTCATTGTAATTGTGCAAATAAAAACCACTTTCGGGATGATTTGAACCTTCTATCAAATCATTGACCATATAAATTAATGAAGATCCTTCTCGTTCTAAATAGGAGGGAAGCAAAGCCAAAATCACATAATCTTCAATATTACCATAGAATTGTGAAAAGGCATTTCGAAAGCTTTGTTCGTATAACGTTAAATCTGTAACCAAATGTTTGCTGGTTAAACTTCCGGTTGTTCCGCTACTGGTAAACGTTTCTTGAATTGGATTTGAGGAACTTAAAATTTTATGAGTTTTAAAAAACTGTATAGGTAAAAACGGAATTTCGTCTAACGATTTTACATTCGATTTATCTTTTTTCAATAACAAACAAAAATCCTGATACACATTATTATTGTCAAACTGATGCCGAAAAACTTTGAGGGCGATTTTCTCAAATTCTTTTTGACTTCGGATAGAAAATATATCGGGATAGGGATTCATGGATGCAAAAGTAACAATAAAAAAAGCACCAACTTTCGTTGATGCTTTTAAAATATTTATAAATAATGTTACTCAACAACGATTTTACGAGTTGCTGTTTTTCCTTCTTCAGTGATTTTAACAATATATAAACCTTTAGTAAGAGCAGATACATTTACAGCATTTGTTTCTGTAGTATTAGCAAGAACTTGTTTGCCTAATAGGTCAAATATTTGAACTGATTTAGCACTGTTTAATTCAGTATTGATATACAATACTCCATTTGATACTGGGTTTGGATATACTTGTAATCCGGCAATTTCATTAGAACGAACCGAAAGTAGTTGTTCTAAAGTAGTACTAATTCTCAATTCGTCAAATTGGATAGTTGGAGTGCTTGCTCCACCATCTTGTCTGATAATAAATCCACCAAGATTAGCTATTGTAGTAGCTGGTCCTTCTGCGGGTGTACTTGTTAAAGTTGCAGGAGTAGCAGCATTAAAAGTACTTAAATCAGGGTTTATCCAACATTTTAACAAGTTGGTTGCAAAATCATAACCCATGATAACTAATACTACATCTCCAACGTTTCTAAGGGTTGGGTCGTAGTTTGTAGTAGTACTGGCATTATCAAAACCAATTTGGTATTGAGTGTCCGCTTTACGAACAAATAATCTAGCTCTAAAATTGGTTCGTGTTTCTTCAGTCAATGAAGCAAAGTAGGTAGATGTGCCATCTGTAGTCACGTTCGTCATATCGGTAACGTTAAACAACATTGAGGCAAACAAAGTACCTTCTGATACCGTTGTAAAAGGGGTATGAGGATCAATTCCTGCTCCTGAGAATGAAACAGAGTTCCCGGCTGTTGGTACGCCTGTGTAGGTCAAACTTCCACTAACAGTTGTTACTTCGTCACCTGAATTTAGGTTTGTCCATCTTTGTTGAGCACCAAGTGCACTACCTACAGCATAATCAAAACTTTCAATATAAGGAAGTGTGTTAACTGGTTTACATGCTGGTGATGTTACGTTTCTGGAAATATTACAAGTTCCACCGGTGATTGACACCGTAATGTTGGTATTCTCAGTCACTCCGGTAATAGTTATGGTTCCTTCAGCCACAGTAGAAGGGTTATCTCCGCCAACTGTTCCTGCTGTTGTATTGATAACGTAAGTAGCATTACCACCACCTGTAAACGGTATAGAAACAGTATACGGATCTAATGCAAGAGTAGAAGCATCACAAGTAGCAGTTTCTGCACCTAAAGAAAGAGTACAACTAGAAGATACACTGGCTAAGGCTATGTCATCCAAACGAAATTGAATAGTTGAAGTAGTTTGAGAGAAACGAATTCTTAAGTTAGAGGTAGAAGGAATTTGACCACCACCAATAGTAACCAATGCCCATGAAGCACCACCGGTTCTTGTGTATGTAAGCGGCGTAAACTCTGTTCCGTCTGTACTCACTTCTACAGCTAATTCTGTAGTAGCTCCGGCAGTACTTTTGTAATGTCCGAAAGATAATTGTAAGTCGGCACTGTTGTATGCAGAAGTATTTATACCTTCAATTAAAAAGAAACGATCTGTGTTATTAGTAATAAAAACATTACCTCCGCCTGAAGCACCTGTATATCCTGTTGATACAGTAGTAGCTCTTACGTCAGCAGTACCAGAATAAAGTATGGGTGAGCTGTTTTGAAATGTAGCTGGTGCTGTTCCGGCAACATAAGCTGGGATTAAGGTTGTTCCTGTTGGAACCCCTACATTTTCAGAATAAAAAGTTTGTGCCATTGCCAAACTAGATACAGTCAAAAGTAATAAAGTGTAAAGTTTTTTCATTTTTATAAAATTTATTGTACAAAGATAGGAACAATAAATAAGTTATAAAAGCGTAGCTTATTAAAAAAATGTAAAATTAAGATTGGTTTGGTAAAGCTAACTATTTAATAATCAGTTTTCGGGTAGCAGTTGTTTCTCCCTCTTTGATACGAATCATGTAGATTCCGGGAGATAACGAAGAAACGTTTAATTCTTTAGAGGTAAGGTTGGTTTGTAACACAACTTTTCCTAATATGTCAAATATAACAACCTCCTTATCAAGACCTAGTTTGGAGGTTATATAAACTTTACCATTGCTCACCGGGTTGGGGTAAAATGAAAGACCTTCTATAGAATTCTCTACAGTTTTTTGCGGTTGAGTAGTACTTTTAACCTCTTGAGAAGACGCTGTCAAGAAGGAAAAAGAAACCGCTAAGAGTATTATATAAAAGTAATTTTTCTTCATTAGTCTGATTTGGTTTTGTAAAAGTATAAAAAATATTTCAAATAGTATACCAAATTTTAAATTTATAAGTAAGTTTATTCGTTAGATAAATCATTTTGGATGACCCATTTCCTTTTTTGTTTATCAAAATAAGTGAATTCGTCCGGAAATTCTATATAGAACTCTGGCTGAGAGTTTTGAGTGTAATATTTTGTTAAATCCTCTCCTTTAATGGATTTCATAAACAAGAGTTTGGTTTTTTCAAGTAATTCAGGTTCTTCCATTTTCCAAGTTCTGAAGATTTCTTCATAGTAAATAATTGCACCCTGACTGTCTTTTTTTAATTTACCCACTGTTGCAGTTTTTTTTATTTTTAAACTCGGGGCAATTTTTGATATAGCAAAAAAATGTTCTTCTGTTTTTGGGTTGATATAATAAAAAATCAATTCCATATTTTGGGATTGATTTTGGTATTCCCTATCGAAACGTTTTTCAAATTTGGTTTCATGTGTGGCTTTTTTTGCCAATTTACCCACATATCTTGAAACAGAATATTTAAAATCCTCAATTTCTTGCTTGTTGAGGTAAGTATGTGTTTCTATTTCTGATGACTTTGAACACGAAAAGAGAATCAAAAAAACGAATGACGCGAAATAATACTTCATAATTTAAAATGGTAAAAAGAGCTTAATCTCAAGATTAAGCTCTTTGTTGTAAAATTATAAAAAATAATTAATAAGCTTTCATTATGGGGTTGAATTCAGCCCAACTGTCTGTCCAATCTGTTGAACCAAAAGCACCTCTATAGGTTGTTGGTGTGAAGAAAGGATCGGATAACTTGGGGTGAGAAAATGATGCTCCCGTAGTAAGAGAACCTGATGTAACTGTGAAAGTAGGATTTTGAGTATATCCGGTGCTGGTATTTGTGCCGAAGAAAATATTTTGATTCAATCCTAATTGACCATAAACAGCAGCAAAATCAGTATTTGTAATGGTTTCGTTTGTGGCATTCCACAGCGATTCAACATTAGAGGCCGTAGCAGTCATTCCCGATCCTATTGAGAAAGTGGTAGCTGGAGCAACCATAACGTTGTTTAACAAAACACCAGTTCCGTTATTGTAGTTATCATAAACCGATTGTTGGTTCATTCTCAAACCTCTTGGCATACCTACAAAAACTGAGTTGGCTATAGTTAATGCAGTTCTTCTTCTTAAATCTAAAGCATGTTGGTAGTTGCCATTTATAGACTGACTGTTTGTTAATCTTGGCCCGATTCCGGTAATGTTTGAAAATACTCCGGTTGTTAAAAGTGTAGTCAAATTGTCATTCGGACCGTTATCTGTTTCAAATATATTAGAACCGGATTGATCGGCATAACTTCCATAACGAATAGACATACCAAATTGAACTTTTCCGGTGAAACCATAATCTACGTCAAAGCAATCGTCCCACATTCCAAAAGCAATAAGATACTTGGAATTCACAGAACCACCAAACCACTCAAAACCGTCATCGCCACCCCAAGAAACTTGGCAGTAATCCATAATAGTTCCGCTTCCAACACCGCCCAATGTGATTGAGTTGGTTTCGTTATTTGGTGTTAATTCAATTCCGGCAAATTCAACACGAACGTATCTCAAAATACCCGAGTTGTCATTTGTGTCTGTTCCTCCAAATACAACAGTTGGAGTTACTCCTTCGATTACCGGATCGGCTTGGTTAACCGGTGCTTTTCCAAGAATAACCAATCCACCCCAATCACCTCGGTCTCTAGAACCTACCGGAAGTGCCGATGTAAATACAATGGGTTCATTTGCGGTACCGTCTGCAATAATTTTCCCACCTCTATCAATGATTAAGGTACCTTTGGTTCCTTTGTCACCAAAAATTAATGTTCCGGGTTCTATAGTTAAAACTTGATTTTCTCTAACAAAAACTTGACCTTTTAATAAATATTTATTGTTTTTGGTTAAAGTTTGAGTAGATAAGTTTCCTATAAGTTCTACATATTCAACTCCGGGTTGGTTGCCACCTCCATTTTCTACTATAATGGTAATAGGGGGTACGTCGTCATAGCTACAAGCAGTGATAATCAATAATGAGAATACCAAGCTAGATAATTTAATAAGATTGTTTTTCATGATTATTCTTTTAATTTTAATTGTGTTATAGTTTAGTTTTTTTAAAAAGAGTACGTTACATTAAAGGTAAATAGAGTACCGCGTCTGAAAACTGAAGTAGGATTATCTATTCTTTTTTCAATTTTTTCGTCACGGTTTGAATCTTCAAAAAATTGATATTTTGCGTTTAATAAATCTTGGATACCAATTTTGAAAGTGGTTTTTTGAATTTTCTTAGAGAAAGTCAAATCAATGTTATCACGAGAAAGTTCATAAATAGTTGGGAAGATGTTATCTCCTACCGAGAAAATACGATTTCCAAAACGGTTGTAAATGACATTGACACCAAAACCTTTTTCATCTTCATAACCCAAAGCGGCATTAATAATGTAAGGCGATTGTCCTTGCAATTCTCTTTTTTGTGCTTGGGAAGTAACATTAGAACCTAAGTCAACTTCTGAAACGATGTAAGACGCATTTATATTGGTAGAAAGTCTTTGAATAAATGGGATTGAAGAAACTTCTTGGAACGATTTTCTCAATTCCAATTCCAAACCGTAACTAAAAGCGTTATCTGCATTTGCATACTTAAATTGCGGTTGTTCAGTAGTGATTTCGGTTACGTTTTCAATAGGGTTTTTAAATTTTTTGTAAAAGGCACCTAAGCTCATGGTTTCACCTTTGGTAGGGTAAAATTCGTATCTAAAATCCAAATTGTCTATTTCAGCTGTTTTTAAGTTTTCGCTACCTCTACGACCGGCTTCGTTTTCAAAATCGTAAAAAACAAAGGGAGCAATTTCTCTAAATTCTGGACGATTAACTGTTTTGGCGTAGGCCAATCTCAAGATAGAACGTTCACTCAAATTGTAGGTCACATTCAAAGACGGTAAAACACTTGTAACCGGATTTTCTATGGCTATGGGCTCCGTTTCATTGCTGGAATTTAACTTCAGGATGTTATGTTCTACACGTAATCCTCCTGTAAAGTTGAATTTGTACACCGGAACTTCTGCAAATGCATAACCGGCCAATAAAAAGTTACTGGAATCATAAGAGTCAATAGCTCGAGTTCCCTCGTTAAAAACCCATCCGTTATTTGGATTTACGTTTACAGAATTGAAAATTTCAGTTAATGGAAGTTGTTTTAATTCATTTCGGTTTTCAACAACATAACCCGGTAATAAATAAGAGAAGTATCGGGCATCAAAATTACGTTGTCTGTAATCGGTTAAATATCCGGTTTTGAGTACAATACTTCCAATCTCTTCGTCATTTTTAATTCTTTCAATAGTATGAGTATAGTTGAATGAATTGTTTAAAGAATATTCGCTTAGGAATCCAAAATATCTACCGGTATCAAATAAGTTTGAAGAAGCGGGATCAATCATTTCAAATGGGGCATTGGGACTATCTGCAGGCTGAATGGTTCGGAATCTTCTTAAATCCGGTTCAGATTCAAAAATATAATTTCCACCAATGGTCCAATCTATTTTGTTGGTACTGTTTAATTTGTGTTCACCTTCAAATTGACCTATGTAAATAGAACGGGCTTTGTAACCCAAAAGATAGTTTCTAAATAAATCTTCCCCTCTTTGCAGAAAGTTGCTTCCGTTTCTCAAAATGGTTTCATTTTCACCAATTTGATTGAAAAGGTTTTTGAATTTTAAGGTATTATTTGAATTGATTTTCCAAATCCAGTTGGATAATACAGTAATTCTATTTTCTTTTTTATAGGTGTCATCTCGGTAGTCAAACCAAACGGGAGGTCTTGTTTCACCTTCATTTAAAGACGTATAACGGGTAAATCTTCTTTGGTAATATTGATACCCTTCAGAATAACTTAAAGCACTAATAGTGGTAAGTTTCATTCCGTTTTCAAATTTAATGTTTCTGCCTAAGCTAAATCCGATTCCATTATCAAACATAGCAGAGGATCGGTTTGGATTAAAGTTGTTTTTCAAACGTTGTGAAGCTGCTGCATTAACTCCGGGTAAATCGTTAATTTGTGTTTTACTGGGAAATCCTCTTGGTAGGGCTCTGTAGGTCAGGTCAAAACCTAAGAAATCGGTTTCAGAGCCTTCACTTTGAAAGTAATCTTCAAAAGTTGTATTGGCACGATAGCCTAAACTAAAACCAAGTTTGGTAAATTCGGCACTATTTTCTGATGTTGTAATTGAAATAACACCGCCGGAGAAATCACCGGGCTTATCGGCAGATGCCGTTTTGTAAATTACAATTTTATCTATAGCATCGGTTGGAATTAAATCAAAAGAAAAGGTTCTTTTGTCTATTTCTGTACTTGGAGCTATGGAATTATTAATTAAAACATTGTTATATCTTTCACTTAGACCTCGAATCATGACAAATTTTCCATCAACGATGGTTACTCCGGGTACACGTTGAACGGCTTCGGCTGCATTTCCATCAGTTCCTTTGCTCATTTGTTCTGCAGAAATGGCACTAACAACTTGTTTGGCTTCTTTCATTTCAGTCATCAAGGCTACTTCTGTATTTTTTCTAACACTAGTTGCAACAACTACATCTTGCAACATAACGCCTTCTCCACTAGTTAATGACTTATTTATAGTTAAAGTTTGACCGGATTTAATACTAATAGGCACCTCTACTGTTTGATAACCTAAAAAACTAATTACTAAAGTGTAATTTCCTGGCTCAACTAGCAATGAATAAGTTCCTTTTTCACTGGTAGTTGTCCCAATTGAAGTCCCTTTAATCATAACGTTGGCAAATGGAAGAGGCTCGTTATTCATGTCTTTATCTGTAATTGTCCCGGAAACTGTTCCTTTTTGTGCAAAAGAAATCGTAGCGGCAAGCAATGTCATAAAAACTAAAAAATGTTTCATGCTGTGTTGTGTTTAAATTTCGTTGCAAAGAAAGATTTAACATGTAAAGAAGCAGTTAGTGACATGTTACTTTTCTGTATAAATTGTGTTATGAAAATGTTACAACATTAAATAATCGTTAACACCGTAAAACATTTTGTATTATCTTTACCTTTACAACCCAATAACACATTAAATCTGTTTATGAAAAAGAAGGACATTAAAATCTTACTGGTTGATGATGAGCAAGATATACTTGAAATTGTAGGTTATAATTTGTCACAAGAGGGGTATCAAGTTATCACGGCTACAAATGGAAAAGAAGCCGTTAGTAAAGCCAAAAAAGAAATCCCTCACCTTATCATAATGGATGTTATGATGCCGGAAATGGATGGAATGGAGGCTTGCGAACACATTAGAAAAATCCCGGAATTAACCAATGTAATCATTACTTTTTTAACAGCCAGAAGTGAGGACTACTCTCAAGTTGCCGGTTTTGAAGCCGGTGCCGATGATTATATTTCAAAGCCTATAAAACCGAAAGTTTTGGTTAGTAAAGTAAAAGCTTTACTTAGACGTTTAAAAGACGAAGAAGTTCAGGGAGATGTGTTAAACGTTGGAGGAATAGAAGTTAACCGTGAGGAATATAAAATTGTTCAAAACGGAACCGAGATTGTATTGCCTAGGAAAGAATTTGAATTGTTCTATCTCTTAGCCTCCAAACCCGGAAAAGTTTTTAAAAGAGAGGAAATTTTAGATAAGGTATGGGGGAATGAAGTGGTTGTAGGAGGAAGAACAATAGACGTTCATATTAGAAAACTCAGAGAAAAAATTGGAGACGATGTTTTCAAAACCATTAAAGGCGTTGGTTACAAATTAGAGGTGTAAGACAGAATACTTCGTTTGAAAATAGTGTATCTTTGAACCTTGACTGCCTAAGGCTGTTTTCAATGGCTATAAAATTTAAAAAAACATACAAATTTGCCCTTAAATCGGCACTATATGTTTCCCTGTTTTCAATGGGGTTTTTATTTATTCTTACTTTTTTATTTTACCAAATCAATGGCCTTTTTATATTGTCTTTTGGTTTTTCCGTGTTTTTATTTTGCTTTTTTGTGATTCAATACCGTGTAGAGCGATTTATTTATCGTAGAGTAAAAAAAATCTATGACGATGTATCGCTTTTAGATTCAACCACATTACGAAGTCAACCCATTACTACAGATATGGCCACTCTTACTAAAGAAGTGAAAAAATTTGCCACTGATAAAAAGTTGGAAATCGAAACTTTAAAAGTACGAGAAGAATACCGTAGAGAATTTTTAGGAAATGTTTCCCATGAGCTTAAAACACCTTTGTTTACCGTTCAGGGTTATATTTCTACACTTTTAGATGGAGCCATGAGCGACAAAACCCTTCGAAAAAAATATCTGGAAAGGGCAGAAAAAGGAGTGGAACGATTAATCTATATTGTGAAAGATTTAGATATGATTACCAAATTGGAAACCGGTGATTTGAATCTAGATTATAGTGATTTTGATATTGTTGAATTGGTAAAGAATGTGTTTGATTTGCTTGAGATGAGAGCAAACAAAAAAAATATTACATTAACTTTTGATACAAAATAT
>JANJWE010000050.1 GCA_024709705.1 Flavobacterium sp.
TTTCTATTAATGTTGTACCATTGCAAAGAGTGTAGGTAACTTCTGCGGTATAAACAGTGGTTTCATAAGGGCAAACTTCAACTATGTCTGAGTTTCCCACCACAGTTCCGGTTGTACCACTTCCTTCAAACCAAGTTATAGATGTTATTGAATTGCCTGATGGTACAAATCTCCAAGCTTCTTGAGTTGTAGTCCAATTTGGGCTTAAAGCATTTCTATTGGGAGCTACAGTTGCTAAAGTGCCGTTTGAATTTTGAATACCAATTATGGCATTTCCCCAATTCCAAACATCACTATATGAACTGGAATATGAATCTAAGTTTTTTTCTCTTACATAAACTTCAATTACATTGGTGTTTTCATACAAAACAATCATACCGGTGTATAAAACGGAGTTGTTATTGAACATAGGAACATTATTCCAACTGGCAACAAGAGCACGGCAACCGGTATTCAAAGTGATTAATTCCCAGCCCACTTCACCACCTTCGCTAGGGTCAATATCGTGATAAACACCAAATATTGAATTGCCAAATAAACCAGATGCCAAACTTGGGATGTTGGTGTTAAATTCGAACCCTGATGAATTTCCCGCTAAAGAAGAATTAAAAGATATTATTCCATTAGATCCAATGGTGCAGGATTCATAAGAATTTCCATAAAAACAAAATTGAAAGGGTAAATTAATTAAGGGAGACCAAATGTCATCGGCATTCACGCTTACTGGATTTTGTAAACAGGAAAATTGATAAGGAGGATTATAATCTATTGATTCAACTGAATAATTTGTAGTTTGACCTAATTGAAGATAAGTTGCTTCCAGTTCAACACAATTTGAAGTGTCATTACAGTTTTTAGGAGGAGGGTTTTGACCATTCAATCCCAATCCACCAGATATTACACTTGGACAAGCATTAGTTGTTGTGCCTTCTCCATTACCGGGTGTGCAAGGTATTGTGCAAGTTCTCGAAAGTGTAAAAGAGCCTGTTGATGAAGATGAGGAACTGTAATGCGAGATGTAGAGGTAGTATTGGATTTCTAATTGCGTAGTAAAGGTTAGGGTTTCACTTGAACCCGATCCGCCTTGGTCGATGCAGTATAGATTTTGAAAGACTCCACAAGTTCCATAAGACAATGCCATTTCAGGATCGTAACCTGAACTAGGGGATAAGGTTATAGTAGTAATTGAACCATCGCCGGTAAAAGTATACCATACACCATAATTACTCATGCTGCATCCTGTATTGTGAAGGGATTGATTTGTATATGTAGTAGTTCCATTTAAATTTGAAGTTTCACAAATCAATTCAGTTGCATTGGTGCAAAAATTATTTTCAGGAGCAGATGGGGCTAATCCTTGAAGTGTAACGGTTAGGCTACCGCTGGTTTGATTTGTAGTACTGCAATTGAATCTATTGAGTTGAACTCTGTAATTTCCATTTGTTGGGGGTATAAAATCAAGAGAAGCTGCTGTTCCTGTACAAGCCGGACCATTGTCATCATTGTAGCCTAAAACTACAGTTCCGTTTTCATTAAAAACAGTGATTTGCGTGTCAAAAGTTGAGCCACAATTAGATATTCTATATACCATTGATGCACTCATGTTGGTAACCATAAAGTTTCTTCTTCCTCCATCGTTTGAAGGTGGCGAGCAACTAATACTGTTTCCAATAACTACCGGAGCATCTGTTGTACAATGTGTATTTGCTGTAAAAGCTGCACATTGAGCATTGGATTTTAAAGTAGTCAGAAAAAATGCCCCAAAAACAATAACAAAAGGATATGAAAAAAAGATACCCCAAATTTCTTTTTTCATTTTTATAAATTTTTACTAATGTATAAAAAATAGTAAATCATCATTATTTTTTTTGAACAAATGTTAAAAAAATAGTGATGATTTAAAAAAAGTGAGCAAAGGGTGTAAATACTATTGTATAACTACGAAGGTTTGTATTACAAAATTTTCCTAGTAAAGATTGTGTTTTCTATAGTTTTGATTTGGAGAATTAATACTTGATCAGCAATTTCATTAAGTTGAACAGATAATACATCAGTATTGATGTTTTTGATTTCTTTAATGAGTCTTCCTTGCATATCATAAATTTTAATTTCGTCCAATAGTGTATTTGCTGTTACTTGTATCGTTCTTAAATTGTCTTTGTAAGCAATAACTTGACTCCAAGTGGCATCGTTTAGGTTTAATTTTTCATTTTGGAAAATCAATTTAAATCGGTTTGGATGAAAACCGGACTCAGACTGAAACTGATAGGGAGCTGATTTTAAATCATGCGTTACGTTTAAAAACTCGTCTTTCAGTAATACCGATTGATTTGCAAATAAGCCATCAACCTCTACAATTCCTATGTGATGAATTCCGGCTTGAATCACATTAAGGGCCAGTGGAATTATGTCGGTAGAACTAAAAGGAAGACCTTTAGCTTGAATGGAATATTTGTTATTTGAATCCGTTGAAAAAAGTTGTAGAGAATTACTTTGAGTTTTAACAGCATCAAAAAACGGGTCTTTTTCATTAGTTGCTCCTTCTACATATCCAATCAAGATTCTATCACTTTGTCCTGATAGATTGTAAAGATCAAGCCAAATTCTATGTTTTTCAATAGTTTCAATATCAAAAGCAGTTTCAGAATTTATGGTATGTCTGAAAAAAGTACTATTCGTATATGCTTTGTTTCTTAAATTATTCGAAAAAAGAACTTCTCCGGAACCCGCAGGACCATCTTTCATTTGAACAAAAAAGGATTGCCCGGATCCAATAAAAAAGTCAGCACCAATTGCAGGGCAACATGTCATACCGGTATAATTGTAAACCGTGTAGTCATTTGGAGAATAATTGTACCCAAAACTACCATAAAAAGGACTGCTTACTAGGTTTGAAGGCGATAATCCATGAGTCCAAAATTGTAAATTGGTTTCAATTACAGAACTGTTGTCAAAGATAAATTGACTTGCTCTAATAGAAGAAGGATAAGGATTTCCAATTAAATTCCAATTATCGCTTAAATTGTTGATCTCTACGCCATTATTTCCTAAATATGGAATTCCAGTATACGGACCTCTAAATACAGTTTTGGAAATAGTACCATTGTGTGGAGTTCCGGTAAATGTGGCGGTAAAAAGGGTTGGATTAGTTAAACTATAGCTGTTGGGTGCTCTCACAATATAGCCTTCAGCGACATTCATAATCTGACCGGATGCGGAGACCCAATTTCCATACCCATTATTTAAATTGGCTAAAGTAGGATTCCATTTGTAAATGGGTCCCGGAGCCGGATTTAAAGACATTGAATTTACAACGAAATTCTTAACCGGTGAAGACCAATAAACATAATCTAAGCGTTTAACCAATGCATTTCTTTTGTAAATAATGTTTCCAATGTTTTGAATGTCATTAATTTGAACTAAGCTAGAATTGTTTTCAAGTTGGAAAATACCATTGTTTTCTACATGTACAATATCTGTAACAGTTAAAGAATTTCCGGATTGAATGTTTAAGTTTCCAGTTTCTTTTACTCTTAAGTTTTTTGCTAAAGCTTGATAATTTGTTCCGCTTATTATTGATTGTGTTGGAATAACAACACAATTGTCTGCAGTGGGTATACCAAGAGGTTTCCAGTTGTTGTCATCATCCCAATTTGTATTGATATTTTGGAATACCTTACTGTTGTTTGTAACATTTACATTTTGAGAAACCGTACAACCATTGGCTAATGGAACATTGGCTGTAAATGTATATGTTGGATTTTCCATTTGTGCCAATGTAGGTTTAACATAAACTTGGTTAGCTTGTGTTCCTGAAACATACGGAATGCTACATGCTGCATCTGTAAATGCATTTACAGGAGTGTCACTTGTCCAGGTAAAAATGGGTAATAAGGGTTTGTAACCATAAACTTTAAAGTCGTCTACTGCTACACCATCACACCATTCCCCATAGTATCTGATTCTAATTCTAAGATTTGCCTGATTTAAATAACCGTTTAAGTTAAAGGTTAGGGTCTCAAATCGAGTTCCAAAACCAATATCTTCATAATACGTGTTTAAAGCTACATAATTGGTTCCGCCGTCTGTCGAAACTTCAACAGTTAAAAAGTCGGCAGTGGTATTTGAATTATTTGTAAAATATCTGGAGTAATAGCATCTAAATGAGAGAAAAAGACTTGTGAAATCACTGGAGTTGATAACCGGTGAAACCAATGCATTATGAATGCGATATTGTGTTGTTGAATTTTGCATACCCACATCAGAAGTGGCCATTACAAATCTATTTGGACCAAATCCAGATGAAATCGCCGGAAACCAAACTTGTTCCGCAGGAATAAAAGTACTGGTTCGGGGTTGCCATGCGGTTTTATTATTAATGGTAGCTGTATAGCTTAATAAGTTTATATTACTAAAAGTATTTAATCCATTTTCAAAATCTTCATTAATTAAAAATACTTCTTCACCATCACCTGTTGCAGCTAGAGATATGATGGTTTCTTCACCACAAACTACCGGATTTTCTGGTGATATGGTAAGCGTTGGAAGCGATTTAACCAAAGCGAATACTTCTTTTCGACTGGTAGATTCACATGTCCCGTTAAAAGTACTTACGTAAAAAGCCGTTGAGGATGATAAAACAGGAGTAGTCCAAGAGCCTGATGTAGTTGTTGCCAAAAGAGTGCCACCCGTTTCAGCATTATACCATCTGTATTCAGTTGTGCCGCTTGATCCAGTTACGTTGAGTGTTGCTGTTCCATCACCACAAGTAAATCCATTTGTTATTGAGGTTATAAATGAATCACAACGTGCAATTACATTTATGATGTAGTCTTCGGTTTCTCCATAATTAGAAATTAAACCACATGCAGAAAACGTATTCGTATTGTAAACCGCACGTACTCTTATTCTGTAATTTCCGGGTGCAACTGTTGTTGGGATTATAAATCCAAAAGTAGAGGATGCGGTTAGACTTGAACCTGTATTGAATACTTCTTCTCCTGCATCTGAAAAGACTCCATTTTTGTTCCAATCTACCCAAGCTTTTATTCCAACTCTAGCATTGGTTTGGATATACATGTTTAAACCTTCACCTTGAGCTTGTTGTGTAATGTTTGGAAGTCCAGTGAAGTCTTGGTATCCGTTTGGATTTGTTGAGAATGTAGATGTATTGGTTACATCATTTAAACTTCCTTCAAAACTTACTCTGTTAATGTAAAGTAAACTGGCATCATAGCCACTTCCTATTGTTGCACTACAATAATTGGCATTCAGAGTGGTAACTGTTGATGATAAAGGTGAATTGCTTAAGTACAAAGGACCACCTATACATAGATTGTTGTATGAAAAAACAAAAACGTGGTACAATGTGTTGGTGTTCAATCCATTTATGGTAAATGAAGTGTTGCTATCGGTATCTGCAACAATATTTCCGGTTCCGATAGTTTGACCTATGGTGTATGAAGTGCCATTAACCGGATTAGGGATAGTCCCCGTTGTGTTATAAACTACTAGATAGGAATTGGCTGTAGCAGCTTGAAATGTCCCGGTTACAGAGGTACCTGAAGCTACAATTTGTAGAAGTGTGGGTTGAGTAGTTGGTGTTGAACAAGGTGGTGGCGTTATTAAATTCACCGTGTAATCTTCAGTTTCGCCAAAGGTTCCGGACATGGTACAACTCATAGATGAAGTGACTGTAAGATTGTAAGCATATCTTACTCTCATTTTAACTAAACCTTCAGCTGCTGTTAAGGGTATGGATATAGAAAGGTTTGTAGTTGAATTTGGTGCGATGGCATTGCTAATCAAGAAGAATTCTCCAGGGTCTGTAAATACGCCATTTTGATTAAAATCAAACCAAACACCAGCACCGTGATTTCCGGTTCCGGGACCAAAACGTAGTTGTAAATTGTATGCTACTCCTTTAATTAATGTTGTAGTTTGAGTTCCGGAAGCCGGATATATTGTAAAACCACCAGTTGAACAAAGGGAGGTGTTGTCTAAAGTGTTAATAACAACTCGATTGATATAATCGTCAAGAGAGCAGTTTAAATTTCCGACAGGAGCACAGTGCGTTACACAATTTGGGCCAACGGTTGTAGTAACAGATACATCTGAAGAGACACTGCCACAATCTCCATTTGTAATTGTCCATCTAAATACAGCAACTCCATTTGTTGCTAAATCTGTTATGGATGTAGTAGGGCTATTCGGGCTAACTATTGTACCTGTTCCGGAAATAAGCGTCCAAGTTCCTACTCCAAATGAGGGGGTGTTTGCATTTAATGAAGTAGAGGTTGTACAAATTGGTAAAGATTGATTACTTCCAGCGTTTGCAGTTTGACTGGGACAATTAAATGTTATTCTTACTTGACCGTTTCCTCCAACTCCACCTAATCGATCTCCGTTATTAGTTCTAAATCCACCTCCACCTCCACCACCAGGTACTTGTCCCACATTTCCCCCTCCTTGGTTTGTACGGCCATTACCTCCAATGCCCCCACCGGTTGGTGGAGTAGGTGCTATGTTTGATGTTGAATTGGATCCGTCAGCACCCGTTCCTGCAGAAGAACCTCCTCCGCCACTGTACGTGGCTGTTCCGTCAGCACCATTTCCACCAGAATATACGACATCTCCAATGCCCTGATTCTTATCACCACCAGTTCCTCCAGTTTGTGTGTTGTTTAAAACGCTACCACCTCCTTTAGCTAAAATGGTTGTAGCATTTCCAAACCAAGAGTCACCTCCCGGGCTCGTGGTATTTGAACCTAAGCCAACCGTAACCGTATAACTTGTATTTGGAATAACGGAAACCACTTTTCTCGAATAGGCACCACCTCCACCGCCACCAGATGTTCCGTTAGAAGTTCGGGTTCCACCTTTTCCACCGCCACCCCATACTTCTACTGTAACGGAAGTAACACCTTCAGGTGCTGTCCAGTTTCCAGTTGAGGAATAGGTAACCGTGTTTTGGCACATTAGTTCAAGAGGCAAAACGGAAAAAAGCAATAAAAAGAATAAACTTTTAAAGATTCTTGGTAGTACGAAAGGAGAGTAATTTTTTCTCATATTGATAGTGTTTGGCTTGTAATTTGGGTTGTTTTTAAAGGTAATTTTCAAAACTTAAAGTAAATTTATTGTAGAAGTTCATTCGTGCTATTTTTTAACGATAAAATGCAAAAAAAGTCGATTAAACACATTTTTTTAACGTATTAGTAATGTTATTTACAATAATTTTTAAAAAACAGCTTCAATTTGTTCGGACTTTTTCGTTTAGTTATTTTTTTTCTATATATTTGAATATTAATTATTTTGTCATGAGAAATTTATATTTATGTTGTTTTATAGCCTTTATTTTTTCTTCAAATACATTTTCTCAGTTGTATGTTGGTGATGCTAGTTATTTTTTTGTAGCTGATAATTTCGTGACTGTAGTCCAGGATATAAATTTGAATTCCAATGGATCAATTTATTTAAGAAACGATAGTCAAGTTTTACAAAAGACAAACTCAACTTCAACCAATTCTGGATTAGGTATTCTTTCACTTTATCAGGAGGGAACAGTTAATAATTTTCAATACAACTATTGGTGTTCACCTGTTGGAGGTCTTGATGTTGGTTCCGGAAATTTTCCATTTCGAATTACTCAACTCAACCAACCCGTTTCGGTTTTAAATAGTAGTCCAGCAGTAATGCTGTCTAATTCTGCTTTGGATGGTATAGCCAATCCCTTATCTATTGCTCGCCGATGGGTGTATAAATTTTTAAGTTCTGAAACGTATTCGGAATGGTTGTATGCAGGTGTTGGGGGTATTGCTGCGGGTGAAGGGTTTACTATGAAGGGTACTTCCGGTTCAGACAATACATCGGTATTGGGTGTTGTTAACAATCCCGGGAGTCGACAAAGATATGATTTTAGAGGCAGACCCAACGATGGAAATATTTCCATTTCTATAGTTAATGGAAAATCTACTTTAACAGGTAATCCTTACCCTTCAGCTATTGATTTACGTCAGTTTTTAATAGATGGATATAATGGTGGAACAGGTCTCATCGATGGAACAGCTTTGTTTTGGGAGCATGATAAATCGGTTAATTCCCATCTCCTTGCTGCTTACAGAGGAGGGTATGGTGTTTATAACGGGACAACCAATTTATATACTCCTGCTACTTTCTACAATTATGATGGTGCCGGGAACCAAACTACGGTGGCAAGCTCTCCCATGAATTATTATGAGAGAAGATTTTCGCCAATAGGTCAAGGGTTTATGCTAAGAGGTATAGCAAACGGTACTTTACAGATGCGAAATTCCTATCGTGTATATGTAAAAGAAAATGTGTTGAATCAGTCGCAGTTTGAAAGAAATTCGAATGTTCAGCAGGTTTCTTCTACAGACGAATTTTACGATGTAATTCCTAATGTTGCCAACATTGATTATACACAAATTAGTAAACTGCCTACACCTCATTTAAAAATAAATACATTACTAAATAATCAAGCGGTAAGACAAATTTTACTTTGCTTTATGGATACTGCAGTTGATGGTTTAGATGGGGGCGATTCTAAATCTCCCGATTCGGGTGGAAATTTGCCTTTTGATGCATATTTTTATTTGGCTAATGATGAATACGTTCATTCAACCACAAGTTTTGATATTGCAAAACGATTTCCATTGGGTTTTAAAAATACAACTTCAGCCTCTTTTAAAATTCAAGTTGCAGAAATGGTTAACTTTTCTCAAGCAGATCAAGTGTATTTGCATGATAAAGTTACCGGATTGTATCATGATATAAAAACTCAGGCTTATGAATTTGCAATAGACCCCGGAGTTCATAATGATCGTTATGAGATTACGTTTATTTCAGCTAATTTGGAAGTTAATGATAATGAATCCACGACTATTCAAATTATTCAAAATAACGATTTAGCTCAAATTCAAATTTACAATCCTAATAATCTTGAAATTCAGAACGTAGCCATATATGATTTATCCGGGAAATTAATTTTAAATCCAAAAAAATTGGGAAATGATGATTATTCTCAGATATCAACTCAATCATTTAGCGATGGAGTTTATATTGTACATTTGAAAACTTCAGATCAAAAAAATCAAATCCAGAAAATACAAGTATTGCGTTCAAAAAAATAAGAACATTTCTTTTTAGAAAGATTCAAATGGTTAGTGTTGGTATAATAACTACCTTTGTTTTATGCCAATTTATTCTGAAAATCAATTTATTTTTCAAAATTCAAAAGGGGTTTCTCTTCACATCAAAAGAGAAGATTTGTTGCATCCTGTAGTTTCTGGAAATAAATTTCGAAAGTTAAAATACAATATTCTTGAAGCGAAATCCCTAAATTATTCTACGCTTCTCACATTCGGTGGTGCTTTTTCCAATCATATTGTTGCAGTAGCTTATGCCGGAAAAATAAAGGGTTTTAAAACCATTGGAATAATTAGAGGTGAAGAAATCGCACTTCATTTAGAGTCAAATCCTACCTTAAAAAATGCCAAAGAATTCGGAATGGAGTTGGTATTTGTTTCAAGATCGGCTTATAAAAAAAGGAATGAATCGGAACACCTGGAAGAATTAAAAGCAAAATTTGGTTCATTTTATTTTGTTCCAGAAGGAGGTACAAATCATTTTGGAGTAAAAGGTTGTGAAGAAATTTTAGAGCCTTCAGATATGTTTTTTGATTTTATAGCTTGTTCAGTTGGTACCGGAGGAACTATTTCCGGACTGATTAATTCTTTAGAGAAACATCAAAAAGTTTTAGGATTTCCGGCATTAAAAGGTGCGTTTGTAAAAGAAGATATTCGTAAATTTGCCAAGAACAATCAATGGGATTTGATTTCAGATTACCATTTTGGTGGATATGCTAAAATTAATTCCGATTTGGTACGTTTTATAAACAAATTTAAATCTGATTTTGATATCCCTTTAGATCCCGTTTATACCGGTAAAATGATTTATGGATTGTTTGATATGATTGAAAAGGATTACTTTCCCGAAGGTTCTAAAATATTAGCCATACACACTGGTGGATTACAAGGAATAGAAGGAATGAATTTAAGATTAGAAAAACAAAAATTACCCAAATTAATCTAATGAATTACAGAATTTTTATTTTTTTTGCTTTGGTTTTTTTGACTTCATGTACCAGTCAAAAACCTGTAGTAAGGACAACCAAAAAACCTACGTATACCAGTCGTACTGCTTCCACTACAGCAACAAAAAGAACAACAGTTCCATCTACAACAAAGTCCAAATCAAGTGAATCCCGAGAAACTCAGGTTTTGGAAGCTACTACTTCTCTAAAAGTAACCACAGAGGTAGTTCTCCAATACATTGACGATTTTAAAGATATTGCCATTGATAATATGAGACAGCACGGTATTCCGGCGAGTATCACTTTGGCTCAAGGTATTTTAGAATCGGGTGCAGGTTTAGGTTCTTTGAGTATGAGAGCTAACAATCATTTTGGAATTAAATGCCACAAAGAGTGGAATGGACCAAGTGTTCGACATGATGATGATTCTGAACAAGAGTGTTTTCGAAAATATGACCATCCAAGTGAATCTTATAGAGATCATTCCCTTTTCTTAACCAGTAGAAGCCGGTATAGCTCCTTGTTTTCGTTGCCCAGTACCGATTATGTGGCATGGGCAAAAGGGCTAAAAGCTGCCGGATATGCCACAGATGTTAAATATCCGGATAAGTTAATTAGTTTGATTGAGCGGTATAAATTGTACCAATACGATATAGCTTCCGATTCAGTTAAAAGAAGTCCAAATTCTGTGGTTTCCGATAAAAATTCAACAGCAGAATATGTTGTTGTAAAAGGGGATACTCTATATTCGCTATCCAAAAAATTCAATATTTCTGTATCCGATTTAAAGAAGAAAAATAATTTGAGCTCAGATTCGCTGTCCGTAGGACAAAAAATAAGAGTTCGTTAAACCCGTTTGTATTATTATGTTATACCAGAGAAGTAGTTCTTTGTTTGCCCATGCTGAAAAAGTGATTCCGGGTGGAGTCAATTCTCCTGTTCGTGCTTTTAAAGGAGTAGGGGGAACTCCTATTTTTGTAAAAAAGGCCAAAGGGGCTTATCTTTATGACGAAGATGGCAATGTATTAATTGATTATATCAATTCATGGGGACCTATGATTTTAGGGCATGCTCATGAAGCTGTAGTTCAGGCTGTTACTGATGCAGCTAAAAACGGAACTTCGTTTGGTATGCCTACTGAAATGGAGACCCAAATTGCAGAGTTGGCCATTTCCATGGTGCCTCATATTGAAAAAATCCGATTTGTAAATTCAGGTACCGAAGCTTGTATGAGTGCTATCAGACTGGCAAGAGGTTATACGAAAAGAGATAAAATAATAAAATTTGCCGGGTGTTATCACGGACATTCTGATTCTTTTCTGATACAAGCCGGAAGTGGTGCCAGTACTTTTGGAGTTCCCAATAGTCCCGGAGTTACCCAAGGTACTGCGAAGGATACATTATTGGGACGTTTTAACGACTTAGAGCAAGTAAAAACTCTTTTTGCCAATAATCCGGGTCAAATTGCCGCATTAATCGTAGAGCCTGTAGCGGGAAACATGGGTTGTGTGCCCCCTCTTCCCGGTTTTTTGGAAGGGTTGCGTTCTCTTTGTGATGCAAATGGTACGGTATTAATTTTTGACGAGGTAATGACCGGTTTCAGATTAGCACCCGGTGGAGTTCAGGAACTTTTCAATATTCAAGCCGATTTGGTTTGTTTTGGAAAAGTTATTGGAGGTGGATTGCCTGTTGGAGCCTTTGCCGGTAAAAGTGAAATAATGGATTATTTAGCTCCTATAGGACCGGTTTATCAAGCCGGAACTTTATCCGGTAATCCTTTGGCTATGGCTGCGGGGTTTGCCATGTTAACAGAACTCAACACGAATAGAGAAATATTTCAAAGACTTAATGAAAAAACAGCTTATCTTGAAAACGGTATACACAAGGTTTTGCAAAAAAACGGGTTGACATACACTATTAATAGAGTAGGCTCTATGATTTCAGTACATTTTTCTCCGGAAGCTGTAGTTGATTTTTCGTCTTCTCAAAAAGGCGATAATCAAATTTTTAAAGATTTTTTTCACGGTTTATTAAATGAAGTCATTTATATTGCACATTCA
>JANJWE010000165.1 GCA_024709705.1 Flavobacterium sp.
CAATTTTTTTTAAATCTACAGTAAAAAACCAAGAAAATCGATTTTGTGCTTGTATTATTGAAATTAAATTTTCGCATTAGGTTAAAATTTTAATGTTTTAGATTCCAGCCGTTGCTAGGAAATGTCAAAAATTTAGGGCAATAAAATAGATATCTTTCTAGTTAACGGCTGAATCAAAAAACAATTCTTCTCTCTCTTGAAAACTGTACCTAAATCATCCTTAATTTATACCAATTCCTTTGGAAGCTTGTATTCCGATTATTTGGTTCTCAGAAAACTGGATTTGTCCGAGACTTTTGATTTACAAATCATAGAACAAGTGCAATTTTTCAAGTCCCGTGATTGGACATTAAACGTTTTTTCAATTTTAGGGGCCATTTTTCTTGGGTTTCTTTTGTTTAGGGAACATAATATTCCATTTTATTTTAAGATTATCCCCTTTGGGGCTTTCCTTTTTTTGTGCTATTTTGGACTTAGTTTTAAAAAAGTATCTTTTCAGGTTATTGTTTTTTTTAAAAATACGAAAAGGGTAAAAAAGATTAAGGTATCTAAAACATTCAAATCAGAGGCTAAAGTTTTTGTATCCCGGTATCATCACTATCAAAGGGACAAAAATGCGTTTTCAATTTTACAGAAGGTTGTTTAAAATGCGTTTTATTTTTTAGCGACATATTGATTAGGGGTGTCTGTTTTGTAGATTTTAATTCCTATTTTTACCCACATTCAATATTGTATTGTGATTTCTCAAAATACCATAGATTTAGTTTTTGAAACTGCTCGTGTAGAGGAGGTTATAGGCGATTTTGTACAGCTCAAAAGGGCGGGAAGTAATTTAAAAGGGTTGAGTCCGTTTTCAAATGAAAAGTCCCCATCGTTTATGGTTTCTCCTGTGAAACAAATCTGGAAGGATTTTAGTTCAGGAAAAGGAGGAAATGCTGTGACTTTTTTAATGGAGCATGAGCATTTTTCATTTCCGGAGGCTATTCGTTATTTAGCCAAAAAATACAATATAGAGATTGAAGAAACCGTGTCTGCAGATGAAGACAAAGCCGAAGCTAATGAAAAGGAGAGCATGTATTTGGTCTCAGAGTTTGCAGGTTCCTATTTTCAAAAGGTATTATGGGAAGAAGAAGAGGGGAAAGCCATTGGGTTGAGTTATTTTAAAGAAAGAGGTTTTACCTCAGAAACGATAAAAAAATTCAATTTAGGGTACTCGCCCAATACCTGGGATGCTTTAACAAAAGAAGCTCTTGGAAAGGGATATAAACTTGAATATCTTGAAAAAACCGGACTTACAATCGTAGGCGAAGGAAAACAGTTTGATCGTTTCAAAGGGAGAGTGATGTTTCCTATTCAAAGTATGTCCGGACGTATTTTGGGATTTGGGGGTCGTATTTTGACCAATGATAAAAAAGCAGCCAAGTATTTAAATTCCCCCGAAAGTGAAATCTATCACAAGAGCAAGGTGTTGTATGGTATTTTTCATGCCAAACAAGCCATAGCCAAACAAGATAGATGTTTTTTGGTAGAAGGGTACACCGATGTGATTCAAATGCATCAAGCCGGAATTGAAAATGTAGTGTCGTCTTCCGGTACAGCATTAACTCCCGATCAAATTCGATTGATAAATAGGCTTACCAAAAATATTACAGTACTTTTTGACGGAGATGCTGCCGGTTTACGAGCTTCTTTACGCGGTATCGATTTGATTCTCGAGGAAGGGATGAATGTAAAAATTTGTACTTTTCCCGATGGTGAAGATCCGGATAGTTTTGCCAAAAATACACCCTACGAAGATTTAGTTCGTTATTTGGAACAAAACGCCAAAGATTTCATTCAATTTAAGGCTTCATTGCTAATGCAAGATGCCCAAAATGATCCGATTAAGAAAGCCGAATTGATTCGAGATATGGTTACCAGTATCTCAAAAATACCCGATAGAATCAAAAGAGAAATCTATGTTCAAGAGTGTGCTAGAATAATGGATATTTCTGAGCAAGTTCTTTTTAGTACTCTGGCTCAATTGGGTCAAAAAGAATTGTCTGAAGCCAATAAAAAATTCAAACAAGATCAAAAAGTTTTTGAAGTTGTCAAAAACGAATCCAATCAAGCCCTTGAAAAGGTTGATATTGTGACGCTTCTGGAGAAAAGTGTTTTAGAAATTCTGTTGTTATACGGGCACCTCGAAGCAGAGTTTGAGAATGTTTTTGTTCAGTATGACGATAACGGTAAAGAAACTGAAGTTTCCGAAAAAGTGATTCAAAAGATTTATGAACGCATCTATTTGAGTTTACAAGAAGATGAAATTGAGTTTGCCAACCCGGTTTTTAACGCGATTTATTTAGATTTGGTATCTCATTACCATCAAAACGAATCGTTTGATAAGAATCAGTATGTAACCAATTTAAATCCCGATTTTGCTCAAGTGGTTACAGATATTATCATGAATGATGAAAAGTACAACTTGCACGGTTGGTTAGATAAAAAACAAGTTTTTGTTAAAGAAAAAGATGATGTTGAGGTTTTATCCCGTTTGGTTACCGAAACGATAGTGACTTTTAGAGAGTTTTTAATTACCCAAATTAATACTGATTTAATGAATCAAGTTAAAGAAGGAGTTGTAGATTCATTGGAAGATTTGATTGTTGCCATAAACGATTACAATAAATTAAAGGTAAGTATTACCCGTAGAATTGGAAGGATGCGATCCGATTATAATTAAAACAGGCCTCTTTTGAAGGCCTGTTTTTATTAAAGTATTTTTGTTCTATACAATTTCGAGTGTTTTAGCTTTGTTTACCAAGTCTACTAGATTGGTTACATTAAGCTTGGTTAAAAGTCTTAATTTGTAGGTGCTAATGGTTTTCTCGTTTAGTCCCAATATCTTAGAAATCTCATTGTTTTTCTTGCCATCACTCAGGTATCGCAATACTTCAATTTCACGATTCGAAAGTTTACGATACAAACGTTCACTTTTGTTCTGTTTGGCAATGAGAGCCAAATTCTTTTTTATAGTGTCATTAAAAATAACAGCACCATTATTTACTTTAACAATAATGTTTCCTAAGTTTTCTAACTTGGAGGTTTTGTGAATATAAGCCGATACTCCAGCCTTCAGGGAGTTGGGTGCATAGATGTTTTCGGATAAATTACTAAATACAATAATTTTTGTATTTGGAAATTCTTTTAAAATGTACTTAACCAAATTGATACTTGTTAATCCTTCCAATTCCAAATCCAAAATCAGGATATCTATTGGCTTAATTTTAAGTAAATCCAAAATCATATTGTAATTTCCTACGTGTCCTACAATACTAATTTCGGCATGGTCTTTAAAGTAAGATTTTACTCCAAAATGCACTACGGGTTGGTTGTCGGCTAAACAAACTTTAATCATAATAAGTGGTATTTAGTTGAAAAATGATTAATACTCATTTAGGGCAGCTAAAGATACTACATTTTTTCAAAATGGAGTTCTTTTTTAAGGAAAAAGTTTAATAAAAATTTAATAATTTTTTAAACTTTTGGGAATTTCGCAAACGGGTATAGGTTTCATTTTGTGTTGATTAGCCAGGTTGAGTCTTTTGTAAATGGCTAGAACTTCTTCTTCACGTGTGTTGAGTTTTTGTTCTAAAGGATTGGTTTCCAAAAATTGCATAGCCCATTCCAATTCGTCATATGTTGCACCCAGTTGGTCTTCATCGGTGCGGTTGTCTCCAAATAATCCGTCGGTTGGGGCTGCCTTTAAAATAGATTCAGGAACTTTCAAATAAGCTCCCAATTGATATACTTCCGACTTGAGTAAATCGGCAATCGGACTCAAATCTACGCCTCCATCTCCATATTTAGTATAAAAACCTACTCCAAAATCTTCTACTTTATTTCCTGTACCTGCCACCAAAAGTCCATGCGTACCTGCAATGTAATAGAGTGAAGTCATGCGTAATCTTGAACGGGTATTGGCTAGTGCCAAATGATAAAGCGTTTCGTTATCATGTGGTGGAAATGTTTTTTTTAATTGCTCAAAAGAATCGGTTAAGTCAATTTCTAAATCGGACACATTTGAAAATCTTTTTTTTAACTGATTTAAATGTTCAACTTTGCGGTCTACTTGAATTGCGGCTTGGTGAATAGGCAGTTTTACACCTATGGTCTTATAACCAGTCATCGCACACAAGGTTGAAGTTACGGCACTGTCTATACCTCCCGATATGCCCACAACAAAACCTTTAACTTTTGCGTTATCTGCATACTTTGTTAACCAATTTACAATATGATGGGTCACTTTTACTACGTCAATACCCTGCTTTTTTTGTGTCATTTATATAGTGAATTTGGTGTGACTAAATGTATATTTGCATTTGCAATCTAAAATCGTAAAAATATAAAAAAACTCTTGATTTATGGGAATAAAATTCGTGCTTTTAAACCGGTTTGTTTGGATTTCTTTTCTGGGTTTACTGGTCGTTTCATGTGCCAAAAAATCTAAAATAGAACAAGAAGTTGAACAAGTTCCTATTGCTCTTTCGGTTGAAAGATTTGATAAGATTTTTTACGAAACTCCGGTTTCTGATTTTAAAGAAATGCGTCAAAAATATGCCACCTTTTTCCCTAAGCAATTTCCCGACAGTTTGTTTATCAGTAAAATGCAAGATCCTTTGTATAGAGAGTTGTATACAGAAGTTCAAAAAAAATATGCCGATTTTGGCCCCGTTCAAACCGAAATTGAAGACGTGTTTCGATTTATGAAATATTATTTTCCAAATAAGCCTTTACCCCAAAAGGTTACCACTTTGATTTCTGAAATGGATTATCAGAATAAGATTATTTTGACGGATACTCTCATGCTTATTTCTTTAGATTTATATTTGGGTAAAGAACACAAGTTTTATGAATTTCCGGATTATTTCAGACAAACATTTGAACGTTCTCAAATTTTACCGGATGTAGTAACTGCTTTTTCTGAAACGGTAACACCGCCTCCCACAGATAAAAGTTTTTTAGCTCAAATGATTTATTTTGGGAAAGAGTTGTATCTCAAAGATGCCATGTTGCCAAATTATTCCGATTTTGATCGAATCGGCTATACACAAGAACAATTGAATTGGTGTAAAGAAAATGAAAGCGAGATTTGGAGGTATTTTATTGAAGAAAATATTTTATACGATACAGATAGCAAATTGATACAACGTTTTATCGCTCCCGCACCTTTTTCTAAATTTTATCTTGAAATAGATAACGAGTCTCCCGGTCGTGTGGGAATTTGGATAGGTTGGCAAATTGTGCGTTCTTTTATGAAAAATAATGAAGTATCTTTGCCCGAATTACTCCAATTGGATGCTAAAGAAATTTTTACAAGATCTAAATATAAACCCAAAAAATAATGACTGCCAAAAAATCTAAAATACAATTTGATGTTTTGCTGGATGAAAATAAAGTTCCGGAATCTTTATCATGGTCTGCCAAAGATGGCGGTATAGAAAACCAACCTACAAAAGCTTTTATGCTTGCCGTATGGGATTCGGTTGCTCAAGAATCTTTGCGAATTGATTTGTGGACAAAAGATATGCC
>JANJWE010000231.1 GCA_024709705.1 Flavobacterium sp.
ATCACACTTTCTGCTGCTTTTTTGGTTTCGGCCAAAACTACTCCTTTTCCTTGCGTTCCTTCTAAAAGTTTTACAATTAAAGGAGTTCCACCTACCATTTTTATCAAATCATCGGTATCTAAGGGTGAATTGGCAAATCCGGTGGTTGGAATGTCAATCCCATTATTCAAAAGCAATTGCAAGGAATACAATTTATCCCGCGATTGCGTAATAGCAGAAGAAGAATTTAAACAAAACACCTTCAAAGCTTCAAATTGTCGCGTCAATGCACAACCATAAAACGTAATATTCGGTCTAATCCTAGGAATAACCGCATCCAAATCGTTTAGAATTTTTCCGCCTCGGTAATGAATTTCGGGTGTATCAGCATCCAATTTCATATAACATTCTTTGATGTTTAGAAATTGCATTTCGTGTCCACGGCGTTCACCGGCTTCCATAATTCGTTTGTTGCTGTATAACTCCGGATTGCTTGCTAAAAGTCCGATTTTTAAACCTCTTTTTTCATTGAGTACTTCAGGATATAAGTCTTTCAGTTTGTCTGATGAAGTTTCACCTAACAAATATTTTTGTTCCGGGTCAACTAATGCTCTTCCGCTCATGGCTTCTCGACCCAATAACATGCGAAAACCCATAGAATCGCGATTGGTTAATGTCATTTCGATGGACCAACTTAATTCGCCCAATTGTAATTGCGTTTGAATCACAAATCGTTGTTCACGAAATCCACTGGAACTTTTTACAATTCGTTTATCAATTAACGGAGCTTGACAGTGAATGATGGTTTTGACATTATTCTGAATCGGATTAATGTCAAATTTAACCCAATGTTCACCGTCTTTTATAAACGGGCTTATATTAATGGCATGTAAGGCAGAAGTTTTGGCACCTGAGTCCACACGAGCTTTAATGGTAGGAATTCCTAATTCGGGAAACGAACACCATTCTTCACTACCTAAAATTAATTTGTTGTCTAACATTTTTTGATGATGAAAATTAAAAAAACCACGAATTCACAACATAAAAGTAATTTATTTGTGAATTCGTGGCGTTATGAAAAGATTATATTTAACTCGTTGGCTTTTCGGCCTTTTTAATTTTTACTGATAACTCTTCTGCATTGTCTTCTAAATCCATAAAGATTTCATCTCCTTCATTGATTTTTGAAGTAATGATTTCTTCGGCAAGAGCATCTTCCACATATTTTTGAATGGCTCTTTTTAAGGGACGAGCACCGAACTGTTTATCAAAACCTTTTTCGGCGATGTAGGCTTTGGCTTTATCTGATAAATTTAAAGTGTAGCCTAAATCTTTGATACGAGCATACAATTTTTTCAATTCGATGTCGATAATCAAATTAATGTGTTCTTGTTCTAACGGATTGAAAACAATCACATCATCAATACGATTTAAAAATTCAGGGGCAAAAGTTTTCTTCAAAGCATTTTCGATAACGCTTTTAGAGTGATCATCAGCTTGTGAAACTTTTGCTGCAGTACCAAAACCAACACCTTGTCCAAAATCTTTTAATTGACGTGCTCCCACATTGGAAGTCATGATGATAATGGTATTTCTAAAATCGATTTTTCGACCTAAACTGTCGGTTAAATACCCGTCATCCAACACTTGAAGCATCATGTTGAAAACATCCGGATGAGCTTTTTCAATTTCATCCAATAGAACCACACAATAGGGTTTGCGACGCACTTTTTCGGTCAATTGTCCGCCTTCTTCATAACCCACATATCCCGGAGGTGCTCCAATTAAACGGGAAATGGCAAATTTTTCCATGTATTCGCTCATGTCAATTCGTACCAAAGCATCTTCAGAATCAAACAACTCTTTAGCAATAACTTTGGCTAATTGGGTTTTCCCAACACCGGTTTGTCCTAAGAAAATAAACGAACCAATAGGACGGTTCGGATCTTTCAATCCCGCACGATTGCGTTGAATGGAACGAGCAATTTTCATAACCGCTTCGTCTTGACCAATCACTTTTCCTTTAATTAAATCGGGTAAGTGAGCCAATTTGTTACTTTCGGTTTGAGCAATTCGATTTACCGGAATACCTGTCATCATCGAAACTACATCGGCTACATTATCTTCGGTTACAACAATTCTATTGTTTTTAGAATCAATTTCCCATTGTTCTTGAGCAATCGCTAAATCTTTTTCAATGCGTTTTTCATCATCTCTAAGCTTAGCTGCTTCTTCATATTTTTGTTTTTTAACGACAGTGTTTTTTAACTCGCGAACATCTTCCAATTGTTTTTCCAATTCCAAAATTTGTTTGGGAACTTCTATGTTTGTGATGTGAACTCGAGATCCGGCTTCGTCAAGTGCATCAATGGCTTTGTCCGGTAAAAATCGGTCAGACATATAACGACTGGTTAATTTCACACAAGCATCAATCGCTTCCGGCGTATACGTCACACTGTGATGGTCTTCGTATTTACCTTTGATATTATTTAAAATAGTGATTGTTTCTTCAATTGAAGTAGGTTCGACAATTACCTTTTGAAAACGTCTTTCTAAAGCACCATCTTTTTCAATATATTGACGGTATTCGTCAAGAGTTGTAGCACCAATACATTGAATCTCGCCTCGTGCTAAAGCAGGTTTAAACATGTTCGAAGCATCTAAAGAACCGGTAGCTCCACCGGCACCCACGATGGTATGAATTTCGTCAATAAACAAAATTATATCATCATTTTTTTCCAATTCATTCATCACCGCTTTCATGCGTTCTTCAAACTGTCCACGATATTTTGTTCCGGCAACTAAACTGGCCAAATCAAGCGTTACTACACGTTTATTGAATAGAATACGAGAAACTTTCTTTTGAATAATTCGAAGAGCTAGGCCTTCAGCAATAGCTGATTTACCAACGCCTGGTTCACCTATCAATAAAGGATTGTTTTTCTTTCTTCGGCTCAGAATTTGAGAAACGCGTTCAATTTCTTTTTCTCGACCAACTACAGGATCGAGTTTTCCTTCTTCGGCCAATTCGGTTAAGTCGCGACCAAAATTATCTAAAACCGGAGTTTTTGATTTTTTATTGGTTTTTCCGGCCGGATTATTGAAACTGCCTTCTTTTAAACTGTCATCTTGTCCGGAATCATCATTAAACGATTCGTTTTTAGGAAAGCTGTCAGTGTATTCGTCGTCGTTGTTATTGGGTATCATATTTAAGTATTGTTCTTTAGCTGTATCATAATCGATTTTCAGCTTGTTAAGTAATTTGGTTGTAGGATCGTTTTCGTTCCTAAGAATACAGAGCAAAAGATGTGCCGT
>JANJWE010000235.1 GCA_024709705.1 Flavobacterium sp.
AGCAGCTACCAACATTTCCAACACACTCATGAACAATACAAACGCTCCAGATACAGGAGAAATCCATGCGGTTTTGAAAATATAGATTAATGAAATTAAACTCAATATAATAATGTGTCCCGCTGTAATGTTAGCAAAAAGACGAATCATCAAGGCAAATGGTTTTGTAAACATTCCGATAATCTCTACCGGCCACATGATGGGGTATAATGCTTTTGGAACCGGTGGAGCAAAAATGTGTCCCCAATAGTATTTGTTAGCACTAAAAGTAGTGATTAAAAACGTGATAAATGCCAAAACGAAAGTGAAATAAATATTTCCGGTTAAGTTAGCACTGAATGGGAAGAAAGGTATTAATCCGATTAAGTTGTTTATCCATATAAAGAAAAAGATGGTTAACAAATACGGCATATATTTCGCATAATTTTTGTGTCCGATGTTTGGAATAGCAATATCATCTCTTACGAATAATACCAAAGACTCCAAGAAACCGGCCAACCCTTTGGGAGCCATTTTATTTTTGTTGTATGAACGAGCAACTGCCGTAAACAATAAGAATAAAATAATAACCGACATCAACATGGAGAAAACCAATTTGGTTATTGAAAAATTTAAGGGTCTGGCTGCAAAGTTCAAACCGCTTTTATCCGCTTCATCTGTGATTTCTGCGAATTTATCGGCATAGTAAATTACTTCTTTATAACGCACAAATTGCTCTCCATTTACTTCAACAATTTCTTTTCCTTCGTTATCATGGTGAAATTTTGAAGATGAAAACACCGTTAAACCGTTATTTGTCCATAAAATAATCGGCAAATAGAATGAAATCGCATGTCCATTCCAATCGGCAATATGAAACTCATGTGAATCTCCAATGTGTGAATTAATCAAGTCGGTGGCATTAAACTCTTTATCCTCAGAATGTGACCCACCTGCAAATCCGGAAATGGGTAACAACGTTACTAATAAAATCGCTAGGAACTGAATGGTACTTTTTGCTATTCTCATTTTTAAAATTTAGCAGAATTTAATGTCGTTAAAATTTCGTGCAAAGGTACATATTTAATTAATAAATGAAAATATATCAAAAGAATTTTTAAGGAAAGTCTTCAAAGATGTTTTGTTTTTAATAATTACGCAATCATTTTGGGTTTAAAAGTCTAACAGAATGAATGGTTTCGAAGAGCAAAAAAAGAAAAAACGGAATAAAAAAAGCACCAACGTCCGGGATTTTATTTTCAAAATCGGATTGAATTAAAGGCATCAAAAAAACTATTGAAGCCATCATTTTTAAAATTCCTGTTGCTAAAAAAGTGTATCCGGTTTTGTCAAAAAAAGTAGTGTTGACAAAAACCAAAAACAAGTACATTAAAAAGGTAACACAAAAGTGAAAACTATAAACTCCAACAAGATTATAATAAAAGGGTGTTTCCGGAAATAAAAATCGGGTAACCCAGAATTGTGTGGCAAACATTAAAAGTGAAAAAGGGATAAACTGTTTGATAAAAGGCAATAATTTTTCTTTCATTCGTTTTGCTTTGAAATGTTTTTTACTTGACGTATTACATGATACAATGCTACAAATACGGAAAGTAATGATAAAATAATGGTAAAAACTGGGGTTGAAATTTGTTGTTTTTGATCTATCCATTTACCCAAAAGAACTCCTGCCAAAATGATTATTCCCATCTGAAAAGGAATATTCATAAAAACCAGCCATTTGTTAAGCGATTTTTTCTTCGGGTCCGGGTTCATTTTGAGTAGGTAATGTTTTTACATTGGGTTTCATTACGCAAGTAGCACTAAATTCTGCTCCCGGTTCTACGGCCAATTTTCCGCAGACTACCTCCCCATGAATGATTGCTTTTGATTTTAAACTCAAAATTTCTAAAACCTGAATTTTGCCATCAAACTTACCTTCAATATCGGCATTTTTACATACGATATCACCTTTAATACTTCCGGCAGGGCCAATAACCAACTTCCCTTTAGAATAAAAATTACCTATTAAATGTCCGTCCAATCTAAAATCGGCAGACGATTGTATATCGCCCTTTATGATGGTTCCTTCAACTATTCTATTGGTTTTACCCAATAAATCGGTATAGGATTTTGAATCTTTTTTAAACATGACTATCCTTTTTTGGTGTTGTTAGGTGCCGGTGGTAACTGTTGTTGAAAATTTGATTCATTTCCTCCTTTTCCGGAAGAATTGGTTTTTCCGCCTGCAGGGGGCATATCGTTTCCTCCCGGAGGCATTAATGAGCCGCCTTTACCCGGATTTTGTGTTCCGGCAGGATTTTGCATAGGAATTACAATCTCTGGTTGTTCTTTTGTGGCTTGAGTTCGCTTGGGCTTGGGAATATACGGTGGCGGAACAACTCTCAAACTAGGATCTAAATATTCTTCTAAATTTTTTCTAATTTGAATGATTTTATAATTCTCCGTAGAAACGATAACAAAAGGTTCTGCTATTTTATATTCTTTAAATTCTTTTAATATGGAAGCTACTCCTTTGGCATATTCCTCATCTTTTAATCCGTGAATTACAATAAAGTTCTTGTCCGTTGTGTACAAATCAATAGAATGTGACAATTGTATCTGATTTCTTTCTTTTATGAATTTACTGATTTTTTCGAGTAATTCTTTGGTTTTTTTGTCTTCCAGATTATCTGCTCGATATAAAATCTTATACGTTGTTGGCGGTGCTTGGTCAAAATACAAACTTTCCAAATACGGTATATTATCATACAACAACTCTTCGGCTTGTTTCCCTTCATCTGCATTGGGATAGGTTAAAGCCACAAAGTTGAGCGATTTTTTGTAATCTTGAATTCCGCTCATTTTGGCAACAAGTGATGCTTTGAGTAATTCAAACTTGGGCAACAATTCTTCTCCGGTAAATTTTTCAATAGCTAAATCGGTTTCTAATGCCACTGCTCTATAGTCTTGATTTTCATATCGTTTGTATAAACTTTTATAAACGATTTCGGGATCATCTATCAAATTATCGGCAGAAGCATTTGATTTACTTAAAATTTGAGCGTATCGGGAACCTGGGAACTGCGTTAAAATTTTATCTTTCAGAGCCAAAGACTTTGTTGGATTGATAATTTCATACACTTTATATAAATTGTAAAGTGCCGGTAAAACAAGGCGTTCTTCGGGTTTACTTTTTAATAAAATTTCAAATCTATCGGCAGATAAATAATATTCTCTAAATTTTTCTTTGTAAATAACTCCCAATTGGTAATAGGCAAAATTGCGTTCTTTGGCAATACTATCAATCACCGTTTTTGAGGTAGGCAACTGACTCAAATAAAAATCAGGAGAATACATAGGATTGTCTTTTTCCTCTTGTGCCAAGACATTATCCTCTTGTTCCGGAGAATCCGGGCTTTCAACAAATGAAGTACCCGGCTTTTGATTCAACCTCCAATAACCTCCCAAACTTCGTTTTCCCCATCGTTTTTCAAAGTCGAGTTTACCTTGAGCCAAAGTAGCCGCATTGTAAAAATAAAACGTAGATGTACTACTCCCTGTTGTTAAACTAGCCGAATTTTTAAAGGAAAGTTCTTTTGATTCTGGAATTGCGTTATTTTTTTCTTGTGTAGCGGTTTTGGCATTTGCTTTTTTCAAATCGGCAATGTAAGCCTCATAAAAGGCGATTTGATCTTCTTTTGAAAGCGAAACTACATTCAAAATACTATCATTTCTTTGGGCAATACCTTCATATTTAATGACATCAACTAAATTGTCTCGTTTCTTTTTGATGGCTTTAAATTCGCGAGTGCGAGGTTGTAATAAAACCAAAGTACTGTCGTAATACTGTCCCGATGTTTGGTATTTGGCTTTGTAAAAATAAATTTCGCCTAAGTTTCTGTAATTTGAAGCCAATAAATAGGGATCTAACGATTGGGCTCTTAGTGATTTATTATAGTTAACAACCGCGTGATCCGGCATTTTCATTCCTTCATAAAACAATCCTTTTTGATAATACAAAACATCCAAATAAGGTCTGTTTTCTCTATCTTCAATAAGTTTATTGAATTGCGTTACAAAAGGAAGTGTATCCGCTTTTTGGTAATCAAAGTATGCAGCTTGTTTGGCATGGGCTTGAATTACATATCTTCTGGGAGATTTACGTTTCATATCTATTACAGATTGATAGTAATAGAAAGCACTGTCTTTTTGCTTTTGTTGGTCAAACAATTGCCCTAAAATGAAACGGTAACGAGCCTTTTCTTCATCTTTTTTTGTATAACTTAATGCTTTTCTAAGTCTTACAACAGCACTGTCTTGTTCTTCCAAATTAAGAAAAGCTTGAGCCAAACTGGCATTAGCATCTGCAAAAACTTGATCTTTAAACTTAATTTCGCTTAGTAGTTTTCGAAGGTTTTTTACGGCCAAAGCATCATTTTCCAAACGGATATTGGTACGCTCTCTCCAAATTTTGGCTTCATAGATTTTATCGCTGTCCGGATTTTTATATAAAATATAATTAAATGCTTCTAAAGCGGGTACAAAACGTTGGTCATAATACCTGGCTTTGCCCAACAAAAGGTGAGCTTCATCCATTTGTGGGTTTTTTTCACTACCCCCAATAAGCATAGAACGTTTTTGGATTGCCTTAGTTGCTTTCTCTTCTGCTCTTTCAAAATTAGGATTTCTGCTTTCGCCGGGCATACTCGCTTCTTGGGTGACTTGCATGCGTTCTACTGGCAAAACTTCCCAGAAATTATCCTTGTAATTGTTTCTCAAATCTGTCAAACCCTCTTCTAAAGCCAAATTACCGTTGTAAAGAACATTGAATTCGGTATTCAAAGCCTGAAAATTTCGGTTCAAAAATTTATCTTTTCGGGTAGAACAAGCCCCAAAAGCGAGAATAGTTAGAGATAAGTAGAGTGTTTTTTTTGCAGCAGATTTCAAAATTAAAACATTTAATGGCATAACTAAAAAAAGAGCTCTTTTAGTATATAGCAAGGGTAAAAATACGTTTCTTTTTGAAATAGAGAAAAATATTGACTCTTTTTTGTAAGCAGAAGCCCTTTTGGTTTTAAAAATTAGGCGTTTTGAATGCTATTCTGCAAAAAACGCTTCCAATTCTTTAAGGGTTTCCGATGTAGGAATTAGGTCCAGTTTGATTTCCCCTTTTTGTAGTGCTACAATACGATTGGAAACTTCTACAGTATGCTGTAAATCGTGACTTGACACTAAAATGGTAACTGTAGGGTCATCTGCCAATTCTTTGATAATTTTTTTCAATCGAATTTGAGTAGTCGGATCTAAATTTGCAAAAGGTTCGTCAAGAATAATAACTTCAGGTTCACCAATCAAAGCAGCTACTATTCCAACTTTTTTAGAGTTCCCTTTGGATAAATCTCTCAAATATTTTTTGTTTTTTAAAATCTCTCCATTAAAAAAATCTGAATATTTAACCAAAAAGCTATCTACATCGGCTTTGTTCCAACCTCGAAGTTCTCCAATAAAATAAAAATATTCTTCGGGTGTGAGGTATCCAATTAAAAAACTTTCATCAATGAAAGAAGAGGTAAATGGTTTCCATTTTTCACTTGTATTTACTTGAATCGAGTTGTTCGTTATCAGTCCGGTAGTAGGCTGAATTAAATCTAATAACAAACTGAAAAAAGTAGTCTTGCCGGCTCCGTTATTTCCAACCAAACCAAAACTTTGTCCTCTTGAAATTTCTAAATGTTCAATATTTAAAACCGTATTTCCATTGTAGGTTTTACTAAGATTTTTTACTTGAATCATGGATGTTGTGTATTAAGATTGATGATGATTAACTTTCTTGTTGTTTGTATCCGGATAGGATATCATACTTTCTTTTGGCATATTGCAATGCGATTTTTTGCATTAGATAATTTCGCAATAAAATTCCAACCAAGCCTAAAATTGCCAAAACAGCAACTCCTGTTTCATAAGAGAAAAAATAGTAGGCCAGATACCAAATTAGTATAGGAATTAGCAACAAGGGAAACCCTACAATCCATTGAGCTGCACCGGTTCCTTGGTAATTCATAAACGGACTCTTATCTAAATCAATTCTTTTTTTATTAAATGATCCTGAATACATCAAAATAGGAACGTTTACCCCTATGTTATAAAGAGCACAGGCTAAGTTTAATGCTAAAATATTGAGCCCAAAGAAAGCATAAGGTACACTCAAAATGGCCAATACAATGACCGAAAAAGTCATTAATCCGGCCTTAGAATTTAAATATTCTTTTAAAGGAATATTTTGAGACATCATCATAGAAAAATAGGCACTATCCCACGAAGGTATGAACTGTCCAAAATTTACCATAAAAATTCCGGTGACAAAAATCCCTACAAAAACAAAAAAGGCCGGCATGCTTTGATAGGTTGGATTAGGATAAAAAATTAATCCATACAATAAGAAAAATAATGACATCCAAACGGTTGTTTTGGGTCGTTTGTTTCTCCAAATCAATTTTAAATCCAACTGTAAAAAAGGAGCCATTTTACCAAAACGTCTTACCCAATTGTAATCTACCGTTGAAACTTCTTTAGATTTGGTTTGGATTGATTCATCTAAATAAAATTTAGCTCTTAAATTGCTAAAATTCCAATAATACAAAGCGAACAAAATCAAAAAAGGCAATCCCATTAGAATTGGATAATCGATTAATAAACCTAAAAGTTTTCCAAATGCAACGGTAATTCTAAAAACTTCAAAATATTCCAATCCAAACAATAGTAATCCCAATGCCAAAAAAGGCAATAATCTTTTCAAATTGTCTGCAAATCTTTTCTTTAAAATGAAATTAGTATAATTTACACACAAGGTCAAAACATACACCGATACCATCCAAGGAATTATATTCCATACCGAAATCTTTTCTTTTACGGCATAAAAAATACCAAAAGGCACAATTAGCAATAAGGGTAAAATGTTGTAAAAAGAAAGCAAACTTTTTAACAATACAAAATGGATAACTTTTGATCTGGGTATAGGCACAACCAAAAGAGGTTTTATATTTAAAACCGGTAAAGATTGAAGGAAAAAACGATAAAATAACTCAATGACCAACCAAAGTAAAACAAAATTATTTACGGTTGTTAATGGGTCTTGGTTGGGGTTCAATTCTTTTGAAATAGGATATAAAGCCACTCCCAAAAACAAAAAAGCTGTTAAAAAGCAAACCGCCAAAAACCCTAATAAAATTTTTAACGCAATACTTTTTCCAACACTTGCCGACCTGATAAAAGATTTAAATTCTAATGAGATAAAACGTAGAAACATACAATTGCGATTAGTTATCAATTCATTTAAACCTGAGAATGTGAAATGAGTCGTACATGTGAAAAAAATGTTACAATCTAAGTTGAAAGAGAATATTCCGGGTAGGTTTGTTTAAGATATTCTTCGGCTTTAGAGGGAATAACTTTTACAATAATATAAGTTCCTAAAAACAGCAATACCAGAAATACACTTATACCCCAAAGTATGTAATCATTGGGTACACCGCTGCCTTGATTGGAAAATATATTGATTAAATGCAACGGAAAAGCAAAAACACCCGAGAATGAACCATAACCGTAAATAATTTCTTCAAACATCCACTTTTTCCCGGTTTGTTTTTTTCGCTTCTTCATTTTCTTTCTTTCATAAATTAAGAAAGCGATTAGAGCTAAAAACCAAAAAACCATTCCCAATGTCATCAATTCATAAAAGAAAATGTATTTGAAAAAATAAAACAGTCCGACAATTAGTGTTGCTGTTACGGCAATTTTGGGAATAGAAAAGAACGCTTTGAAATGTTTCCATATCAATAAATGGTATTTTTTACTCAACGCTTTGCTGCGTTCTTCTACTACATCACTAAAACCGAAAATTCCAAATTTTTTAAATTCCTTTTGCAAAGCATCCTCAAAGGATATTTTGGGATTTTCTCTCCATTGTTCTTCAATAGCATTGGAAAGGTGATCCACCAATTCGGTTTGCAAATCATAGTGTTCTACAAAATGTTCGCGAGTGAAACGGTACAAACGGTCTAATTGTTCTTGATTAACTTTTAATTCCATATGTGTTTTTTTTTGTAATATTTTTGAATAGAGTTACCGTAAAAAGACAGAAAAACAATTGATATGAAAAGTATTGAGACATCAACCCAAAATACCTGTGTAACTTTATTTACATCAATTAATTGGGATATAGGAATGATGAGATAATTGATGAAAAAAAGAACTAAAAAAGATTGTTCCAAAACAAAAAATCGTTTCTTCTTTATGAAATGAAAAAAAATAAAGTGTGCTATCGCAAATAGGAAAAAAAACGAAAACCAATATGTGTGAAATTCTTCAATGAAATACGTTTTATCTAATTGATATTGAAAAAAATAAATTCCCAAAAAGAAGAGAAAAGCAAAAACAATTGAATTACGCTTTAATAAATACTTGCTAAAAATTCTAATAGGTTCAAAAGATTTAAATCCCCCTCCTGCAAAGTTTTTCAAAAGGGTTTTCTTATTCAAAATCATGTAATTTTTGAACGCATCATAAAAATCAGTATTCTCAACTCGCATTTGTTCTTCCACAGCAGAAGCAATATGGTCAATGAGTTCCATGCGAATATCATCATAAACTATTTCACTGTTTTTAAGATAGTTATCAATGAATTTCAGGTTTTGCGTAGTTAAAATATTCATCTTAATAACTCCATTTAGGATTTACAATAGTTTGCATATTCTTGATAAACTCTTCCAACTCGGCCAATCGGTTCACCGTTTCTTTAGTGCCTTTTTCGGTGAGTTTATAGTATTTTCGCAAACGGTTGTCTACTTTTTCTACTTCCACTTCCAGTAAACCTTCGGCTTCCAATTTATGTAAAGCAGGGTACAAAGCCCCTTCGGTAATGTTTAATTCGCCTTGGGTAATTGCTTTTACTTTTTGCGTAATTTCATACCCATACATTCTGCCTTTCTCCTCTAAAAGCTTCATTATAATGGTATTAAGACTTCCTTTATATAATGCCGAGTTTTTCATTTTAAGTGAATTTGAAACACAAATATACATAAGATTCTTATACATAAAAAACTTAGGTATAATTTTTTGTTTTATTTACAATTTCTAAAACTTCGGGTTTATTACCTTTGTAAAAAAAGAAAACTATGTCCACTTTCTATAAATTAGCAGTTAAAGATATTATTCGCGAAACGCCTGAAGCAATATCCGTTTTGTTTAATGTACCTTCAGAATTGAAAGAAAATTACCGTTTTACAGCTGGTCAATATATCAACTTAAAACTGACTTTAGACGGAAATGAAATCCGTCGTGCCTATTCCATTTGTTCTACACCCGAGAGTGGTGAGTTAAAAATTGCCATTAAGGCCATTAAAAACGGTTATTTTTCAAAGTTTGCCAATGAGCAATTAACCGCCGGAAAAGTATTGGAAGTGGGAACTCCCGAAGGCAAATTTATATTTGAACCCGATGCTTCACGTCAAAAAAATTATGCAGCTTTTGTAGCCGGAAGTGGAATAACTCCCGTACTATCTATATTGCAAACGGTTTTGGAACAAGAACCCAACAGTACTTTTGTATTGGTTTACGGAAACAAATCGAGTAACGAAACCATTTTTTACAATCAATTACACGATTTACAATTGAAATACGTTGGACGCTTTTTTGTGCATTATGTTTTTAGTCAGCAAAAAGCCGATGATCAATTGTTTGGAAGAATTGATAAATCGGTGGTAAATTTTGTGTTGAAAAACAAGCACAAAGAAAAAGAGTTTGACAAATTCTATTTATGCGGACCGGAGGAAATGATTAACACGGTAAGTGCTGTTTTAAAAGAAAACAATGTTAAAGAAAAAGATATAAAATTTGAATTGTTTTCGGCTTCATCATCTGAAAATGAAATTCAGAAATCATTAGAAGGTCACACCAAAATTACCGTCTTGGTAGATGGCGATGAAACTTCTTTTGAAATGTCGCAAAAGCAATCGTTATTAGAAGCCGCTTTAAAACAAGGTTTGGATGCTCCATATTCTTGCCAAGGCGGAATATGCAGTAGTTGCATTGCGAGAATTTCTAAAGGAACTGCCGAAATGAAAAAGAATACCATTTTAACCGATGGTGAAATTGCCGAAGGGTTGATTTTAACGTGCCAAGCTCATCCAACTTCGAGTGAGATTTTTGTGGATTATGATGATGTTTAGGAAAGTGATTAGTGAATAGTAATTAGTGATTGGTGAAAAACAAACTGGAAATATTTAAAAAAGCTCAAGCCCTTTTGGATAAATCGGAAGTTCAAGAGCTTTTGGCATATTGCGACCGATTGGAAGATGAATTGGTAGATTTAAAGTTTGAAAAAACCAACAACAAAGAACTGATATTGCTCGATATGATTCGGGAAGTTTTCAAAGGATGTAATGCTCTGGAAAAAGAACAACTGGAACACGAACGGTTTGGCTATGATGCACCCAGTTATGCCGAAGCCATTTCCAATTTAAAAGTATTTATTTTGGGAATGTGTAAAGACCATAAAATTTACTTGTAATCTGAAAACTGTGACTGCGACTGAAAACTAAAATCCCAGCAAAGACTGAACAGTGAACACTACTTTTTCCGGTTCAATAGTTCGCATTGCCTCTTCATAACCTTCTACTTTCTTGTTACCATAAATGGAAGTTGGCAAAAGCGGAAATTTCTCTCTATCTGCGGTGATACAATTTTCCAACGGTTGATTAAACGGTGAAAATCCGGCAAACGGGTGTGTGGCTCCCCAAAGTGTAATGACTTTCACACCTAACATAGCTGCAATATGCGAATTTCCGGAATCCATGGAAAGCATTACATCTAAATTGGAAATAACGTCTAATTCTTGTTTAAATTTCAATTCTCCGGCTAAGACGATTACGTTTGAATGATTATTTTGAAGTTGATTTAATTTCTGAATTTCTACGTTTCCACCACCAAAAAGAAAAATTTTGATGGAAGTGTTTGTAGACAATTCATCAATCACTTTTTGCATTAAATCGAGTGGATAAACTTTTCCTTCATATTGAGCAAACGGTGCAATACCGACCCAATTTTGGTTTTTATTTTCGGTGATTTTCAGAATTTCATCTGATAAAACTGCTTTTTGGGGAAATTGAGGGTTTGTTAAATCAATTGAAAAACCGAGTTTTTTAAACGTTTCCACATGACGATCCACCATGGGTTTTACGGATTTGAAAACCTTATTGGTCAAGCTCGTTAAAGCTTTCTTTTCTGCTCTTCCTTTGTCTGTGAACGCCACTTTTTTTCCGCTTAAAGCGAATAAACTTCTAACAACTTTTGAACGAAGAACGTTATGCAAATCCGCCACGGCATCAATTTCCAATTTTTTTAAATCGGAAAACAATCGAAGCAAACCGAAAAATCCTTTGTGGCGTTTTTGTAAATCAACCGCAAAGAAATGCACATTTGGAATTCCGTCGAAAAAAGGTTTAAAAAACGGTCGGGAAACTATGGTAAGTTTAAGATTAGGATATTGTTGAACCAACGCTCTCAAAACCGGAACGGTCATCGCCACATCGCCCATGGCTGAGAGTCGAATAACGAGAATATGTTTTGGTTTTTGAGACAATGAAAGACTTTTTAAAATTGAAAACCATTAAGAAATTAAGGTTCATTAAGTTATGACGCTTAACTACTCTTAATTTCTTAATGGTTCAACAAATAATTTACTTCTTATTTTGATACAACACCGGATTCAACTCCTCATCGTTGTACATTTTCATTTGTTTGTACACTTTCATGAATTTGTCTCCGCTTTCAATATCTTTCAATAATTGATCGATAGACGAAAACATATCACTTTTTTGTTCTAACAACACATTTAGTTTTTCCTGACATTTGGCTCTGTGTTCCGGAGTGGCTTCTGCACGATTAGCTTCTTCACTCATGTGATAAATTTTTAAAGCCAAAATAGAAAGACGGTCAATTGCCCAAGCCGGACTTTCAGTATTGATTTTTGCATCGGCTTTCACTTGAATGTCTTTGTATTTTTGAAGAAAATAACTGTCAATATATTCCACCATATCGGTACGAACTTGATTGGAGGCATCAATTTTTCGTTTTAAATCTAACGCGGCTACGGGATCAATTTGCGGATCACGGATGATGTCTTCATAATGCCACTGTACGGTATCCACCCAATTTTTGGCGTACAATAAATGTTCAATTTTATCTTTGGGATATGGATTATTAACAGGTTGATATACATTATCATGCACATGATAATCAGCAATACTTTGTTCAAAAACAGAAAACGCAAATTGTGAAAACATAGGATTAAATTTTAAAATACAAATATACTTTTTATACCTTTATCAAACTAATTCAAAATCAAAACCTTTATGCATCTTCATTACATTTCGGAACAAAACAGTATTCTCAATCATTTTTTGGCACAAATTCGAGATGTTTCGGTACAAAAAGATAGCATGCGATTCCGAAAAAACATTGAGCGTATTGGCGAAATCATGGCTTATGAATTGAGTAAAACGCTACCTTATGTTCCAATAGAAGTACAAACACCGCTTGGCATCAAGAAAACTACTGCGTTGGAAGACCATGTGGTTTTGTGTTCAATTCTAAGAGCCGGTTTGGCGTTGCATACCGGTTTTATGAATATTTTTGATAATGCCGAAAACGGATTTGTTTCGGCTTATCGTCATCATCCGAATAATGATGCTTATTTTGATATTTTGGTAGAATACCAAGCCGCTCCTTCTTTTGAAAATAAGACTTTAATTTTAATTGATCCGATGTTGGCCACCGGGCAATCAATTGTGGCAGTTTTAAATAAATTACACCTTGAACAAAACCCGAAAGAAATTCATATTGCCGTTGTGATCGCAGCACCCGAAGGAATTGCATATCTGGAAGAACATCTGCCTTCCAATTGTCATTTATGGGTAGCCGCTTTGGATGAAAAATTAAATGAGAAAAACTACATCGTACCCGGTTTAGGCGATGCCGGTGATTTGGCTTATGGCGTCAAATTATAATTGAAAAACAAACAAAAACACAGAGGCAATAATAACACAACCCACAATAATTTCGGTTGTTAGTTTATCTTTGGTCATTTCTAAAAAGGAAGTCCCCATAATAGCTGCCGGTAAAACCCCAAAAAGAAGTAAATCATTAGATTTATTGGGAGATAAAGCATAAACTAAGAGTGCAATTACAAAACTAAAAAGAACCTTTTTAAAAGAGGCATGTTGAATTAAAGGTCTTTTAGTAAGAGTAACGAGTATCGAGAAAAAGAATAAAACCGAAAAAATAAAGAATACAGTTAAAGCTATGTTTTCAATTGGTTTCTCAGAAAGAGCAAATTCTGTACTTATTTTAATTTGAGAGCCAACCCAAGAAAGCCAGTCGGTTTCAAAAAGTAAACTAAAGAAAACCAGCAAAATTGTTACTGTAAAAAATGCAATAAAAGGAATAAGCCAATTTCTGTAGTCTCTGGAAACATGAAATACTATAGACACAAATACCAAAAGTAAAAACAAAATACACCAAAAATGGAATAATGAGGCCACAACAATCCAAAAAGAAGCATCGAAAATTTTTTCTTTGGGAGTAATCATCGACTTCATAGACATTAACCTTCTAAAGGCTAATATTAGAAAAAAAGATGCGGCAATTAAAGCATTCGAATCAAAAACCCCGGGGATAAAAAGAAGCCATAAAAAATAAAACAATACCGTGTAACTATTGTCTTTACTTAACTCGTTTCGTTTGGTTATAAAATTGACTAAGAAAATGGAAGCAGTAAGGAAAACCAAATTCAACCCTTTTTTTACTATTTCAATGCCTGCAGAATTTTGACCCAAACCCAAATGAATTTGGTAAATGACGAAACAAAAAATCAAAGCTCCGGCAATTAAAATGTAATTAAATGGTCTTGATTTACTAAAAATGCTTGCTATCATACAGATATTTTATACTTTTGTGGGTGTAAATATAATACTTTAAAGCATGAAAGCATTTTTCGAAGCAATCCAATACTTGTTTGTCGATATTTTATTCGCTCCTTTAGACGCCATAAGAAACTTAGAATTAAGCAGCTGGTGGGGTGCCAATACGATTAACTTCCTGTTTATGATTATTTGTGCAGGTGCCTTAGTATATTGGGTAAAACAATTGAAATTGCATAAAGCCAATAACGAAGAAAATCAAGATACAACGGCTCATTCGTTTTTAAAATAAAAACAGAAGCTCGGTTTTTTTAAATCTTTCTTCTTGTTCTTTATTTAGAGATCAAAACCAATATCTTTTCTATAGTACATCTTATCAAAATGTAGTTTTTCTATATTTTGATAAGATTTTTTTAGGGCTTCTTTGAAATCATTTCCATAGGAAGTAATGGCTAAAACCCGGCCACCATTTGACAAAACCGAACCGTTTTCAAGTTTGGTACCTGCATGAAAAACCAGAGAATCCTTAATGTTTTCTATACCGGATATCTTTTTCCCTTTTTCAAATGCTTCAGGATAACCTTCTGAAACCATCATAACCGTAGTAGCACTTCTTGAATCTATTTCAAGAGTTACTTGGTCTAATTTTTGGTTGGCAACTGCTTGAAATAATTCAACCAAATCCGATTTAATTCTGGGCATAACCACTTCGGTTTCAGGATCGCCCATTCGTACATTGTACTCAATTACCATAGGTTCGCCTTTAACGTTGATTAAACCAATAAACACAAAACCCTTGTATTCAATCCCTTCTTTATTAAGGCCTTCAATCGTAGGTTTTACAATTCGGTTTTCAATTTTTTCCATTAAAACTGCATCGGCAAACGGAACGGGAGATACAGCACCCATACCGCCGGTATTTAAACCGGTATCGCCTTCTCCTATTCGTTTGTAATCTTTTGCAGTTGGTAGAATTTTATAGTTTTTCCCATCGGTAATCACAAAACAACTCAGTTCAATACCGTCTAAAAATTCTTCAATTACTACTTTAGAACTGGCATTGCCAAATTTTTGATCCACAAGCATGCTTCGTAATTCCGTTTTGGCTTCCTCCAAATCATTAAGAATTACAACTCCTTTACCGGCCGCTAAACCATCTGCTTTTAAAACATAAGGAGGCTTTAAAGTTTCTAAAAAATGACATCCTTTTTCAACTGTTTCAGCTGTGAAACTATCATAAGCTGCCGTTGGAATGCTGTGTTTGATTAAAAACTCTTTGGCATACTCTTTACTTCCTTCCAATCTTGCTCCTTCTTTGGAAGGGCCAATAACCGGTACAGACTTTAAATCTTCGTCCTCTTTAAAAAAATCGAAAATTCCGGCTACCAAAGGGTCTTCTGGCCCTACAACAACCATGGTTATATTTTCTTTTAAGACAAAATCTTTCACAGCAATAAAATCGGTAGGTTGTATGTCTACATTTGAAGCAATAGATGCCGTTCCCGCATTACCAGGTGCTACAAATAATTTTTTGCAAGTAGGACTTTGAAGTAATTTCCAAGCCAACGCGTGTTCGCGTCCGCCGGAGCCAAGAAGTAAAATTGTCATGTTGTGTTGTTTAATAGAACTCTTTTAGATTTTTAATCTCAAAATGGTTCTAAAGCTGTTGTGGGGCAAAAATAGTTTGTTTTGAGGTAAAAAAAAAGAGGGTTGAATAGTTTATCGGTTGTGGTTTTTATATTTTTGAAAAAAAATCTTTGGGATGTTTAATTTATTTCTTCTCTCTTTAAAATTAAATGGTTTTCCTATCCAGAAAGCACAAGAAGAATTTGAGGAAATTTTAAAAATTCCTGAAGAGAATTATGAAAAATACCTTGAAAACAGAAAAAAGGAGATTGTAGAATTTCATTTAAAAAACAACCCTTTTTACCGTAATTTAAACCACGGAAAGCAATATAAAACGTGGAATGAGTTACCGGTTTTAACCAAAAAAGATTTGCAGAAACCTCTAAAAGAAAGACTTTCTGAGGGGTATACTTTAAAAAATGTGTTCTTAAATAAAACATCGGGTTCCAGTGGTGATCCGTTTATTTTTGCTAAAGATAAAAAAGCTCACGCTATAACCTGGGCTTCCATTATTCACCGTTTTGGATGGTATGGAATTGACTTTTCAAACTCCTTTCAAGCTCGGTTTTATGGAATTCCTCTTGACTTTTTAGGGTATTACAAAGAACGATTAAAAGACTTTTTGAGTCATCGTTACCGTTTTCCAATTTTCGATTTATCCGAAAAGGTTTTAGATAAAATTTTGATTCAATTTAAAACTAAAAAATTTAACTATATCAATGGATATACCAGCTCTATCGTTTTATTCGGTAAATATTTACAAGAAAAAAACATCATTCTATCTGCTATTTGTCCTACGTTAAAAGTTTGTATGGTAACTTCAGAAATGCTTTTTGAAGACGACAGAAAAATGTTGGAAAAATATTTAGGCATCCCCATAGTAAATGAATACGGTGCCTCTGAATTGGATTTAATTGCGTTTGAAAACCCACAAGGCGAGTGGCAGGTAAATACAGA
>JANJWE010000315.1 GCA_024709705.1 Flavobacterium sp.
GCTCAGCTTTTGGCCTCGGTCGCTCAGCTTTTGGCCTTGGTCGTTCTGCTTTTTGCCTTGGTCGTTCTGCTTTTTACCTCGGTCGCTCAGCTTTTTGTCTTGGTCGTTCTGCTTTTGGCCTTGGTCGCTCAGCTTTTTACCTCGGTCGTTCTGCTTTTGGCCTTGGTCTTCCAAACCCCACAAACCCCCAAGCACTCAACTCCAAACGCCCATCACTAAAATCCATACTTCAAAAAAAATACATCCAAAAAAAACCAAACCCCAATTCCCCTCGTATATACCATACCAAAAATAAAACACCCAAACATGAAACACCGTTACCCATCAAGCCGCCAAGCGGTCAAAAGAGTAGGACTATGCCTCATTCTTATCGCCAATTTTCTGGGAGCTCAAGCCCAATTCACCCTCACCAGCCAAGACCTCCCGCAAGAAGTATCCCTCCACGAGCACGCCCAAATTGCCAATCTCGAAAACCAAAACGTTTCCATCAATCAAATACTCCAAGACCCCAATAGGGCTTTCACACCCCTCACACAACCCAACACCGATCTCGGTTTTACCGCCGCTCACTACTGGATACGCTTTGCCATACACAACACCACCGCCAAACAGCAAATCTATTACCTCGAGGCTTGCCGCCCCATCGTAGATTTCGCAACCCTATACACCACCCAAGACCAAACTGTGCTGCAAGTCCAAAAATCCGGAGACGCCATTCCCTACGAAGCCAAGAGTTTCAAAAGCCGCAAAACCATTTTCAAAATCACCCTGCAGCCCCAACAGCAATACACCTATTACCTCCACCTCAAAAGCGATGGCGAGGTCATAAATGCCGGCATCACCCTGCGTTCTATAGATAATCTCCTCACCACCACATCCCTCGAGCAAATGATTTTTGGCATCTTCTACGGCATCCTCGTCATAGCCGCCATCATTTACCTCTTCTTTTTCTTCGCCATGAAAGAACGCAGCTTTTTATACTACAGTCTATACGTAACCTTCATCGGCATGCTGCAATTTGCCCTAGACGGCCTGTTCTACCAGCTCATCACGCCCCAAGCGGGCTGGCTTTCGCTCAATTCCGTAATCCTTTCCGCCTGCTTGGCCAATTTCTTTTTAGGCAGATACGCCCAAGTCTTCCTCAAAATAAAACAATACAACACCACCATAAACAACCTCTTTTATGTCGTGTTCGCACTAGATTTCATCCTTTTTGCCTCCCTGTTCATACACCCTGCTGCCCTGCAATTTTCCTACCCCATTGCCAATGCCCTGGGGCTGTGCCTACTCATGCTCATTATCGCCTCCATCGTGTCCATTTACCGCCAAACCCACCGCATAGACGGCTTCTTCGCTACAGGTATTTTCTTCCTCATCGCAGGATTTGTCGTGTTTATTCTAAAGAATTTTAGCGTCCTACCGGTAAATTTCTACACAGAAAACGGATCCAAACTCGGCACCGGAGTCGAAGTCATTTTCCTTTCGCTTTCCATGGCCAATTTAATCCGAAAACTCCGCGACGATAGAGAAAACCTCCAACGCATTGCCCTCCAAAAGTCAGAAGAAATGAACGAAATGAAATCCTATTTCCTTTCCAATATCAGCCACGAACTCCGCACACCCCTCAACGCCATTCTCAATCTCTCCAAAGAAATGAGCACAACCGCCCAAGACGAAACCATTCAAAAAAACAGCCAAATCATCAAAGAATCGTCCTATGCTTTGCTCAGCTCCGTAAACGATATCCTCGATTTTTCCAAAATAGAAAAGGGCGAAATCAAACTCGATTCCGAAAAATTCAACATCAAAGAAGTACTGCAGCACCTCACAGCCAATGCAGCCCAAAACGCCAAAAACAAAGGCCTCGGTTTCAATACCATCCTGCCCGAAAATATGCCCCAGTGGGTCTTAGGCGATAAAATGAGGCTTACGCAAATGGTAAACAATATTCTAAACAATGCCCTAAAGTTCACCACACACGGTTTTATCAATTGCACCGTTACAGCCACCCAAAACCCCGATAAAACCCTCCAATTTCAAATCGCCATTGCCGATACCGGAGTAGGAATCCCCAAAGAAAAAATGGATTCCATCTTCGAATCCTTTACCCAAGAAACCACCAACAACAAAAGAAAGTTTGGCGGTCTCGGGCTGGGTCTCTACATCGTAAAAACCCTAACCAATTTGCACCACGGAAGCATAGACCTGCAAAGCATCCCCAATCAAGGCACCGTATGCAAGCTCACCCTCAACTATACAGAAGTAGAAGTTCAGGAAACCAAAATAGAAGAACCCGTTACCCTCAACTACGACCTCAAAGGAACCAGAATCCTTGTAGTAGAAGATAACGCCATGAACCAAATGGTACTCAAAATGATAACCAAAAAATGGGACAATACCACCGTTTCCTTTGCCAACAATGGGCAAGAAGGCCTCAATAAGCTCAAAGAACAACCCTTCGATATCATCCTTATGGATTTACAAATGCCCGTAATGGATGGCTACGAAGCCACAACCGCCATTCGCAGCGGTGCCGCAGGTTTGGCTCTCAAAAACATCCCCATCATCGCCCTTACCGCCGATGTCATGGAAACCACCAAAGACCGCGTCTTCCAGCTCGGGATGAACAAGTACATGACCAAGCCCGTCGATAAAGACCTCCTGTTTACCAATATATACGAGTTAACCGTTCAGGCTAAAGACCAACTCCTGGCCGCAAACCCCTAAAAACAAACCGTAAAATGGCCCTACAATAAGATGAAAATAAAAATCAACTAGACCCTTCGGAATCAATCGCATATTTTTTATGAAACCAAAGAAGAAATACGTACTTTTGACGCGTTTTTTCACGGAATATTATTTATATATATCGAAACCATGGTAAAAGATTTATTCGAAAGAATCCAAAACAACAAAGGTCCATTAGGAAAATGGGCATCACAAGCCGAAGGATACTACGTTTTCCCAAAATTAGAAGGCGAGTTAGGTCCAAGAATGACTTTTCACGGAAAACAAATTTTAAACTGGAGTATAAACGACTACTTAGGGTTGGCCAATCACCCCGAAGTACGTAAAGCCGATACCGATGCAGCTATTCAATACGGGGCTGCCTATCCTATGGGAGCTCGTATGATGAGCGGTCACACCGATATTCACGAAAGATTAGAACAAGAACTCGCTGCTTTTGTTCACAAAGAAGCCGCATACTTGCTCAACTTTGGTTACCAAGGAATCATGTCTACCATAGATGCATTGGTTACCAAAAACGATATAATTGTATACGATGTAGATGCCCACGCCTGCATCATTGATGGCGTTCGTTTGCACATGGGGAAACGTTTTACCTACAAGCACAACGATTTAGAAAGCATGGAAAAAAACCTCCAAAGAGCTACCAAAATGGCCGAAGAAACCGGCGGAGGAATCCTCTTCATTACCGAAGGAGTTTTTGGTATGCGAGGCCAACAAGGTAAATTAAAAGAAATTGTTGCTCTCAAAGAGAAATACAACTTCCGCTTGCTCGTAGACGATGCCCACGGCTTTGGTACCCTAGGTAAAACCGGAGCAGGTGCCGGCGAAGAGCAAGGCTGCCAAGACGGAATAGATGTCTATTTCTCTACTTTTGCCAAATCTATGGCCAGCATCGGAGCTTTTATCGCCGCAGATAAAGACATCATTGATTATTTAAAATACAATTTGCGTTCCCAAATGTTTGCCAAAGCCCTCCCGATGATTCAAACCGTGGGTGCTTTAAAACGTTTGGAGCTACTTCGCAATCACCCCGAACTAAAAGATAAACTTTGGGAAAATGTAAACGCCCTTCAAAACGGTTTAAAGGAAAGAGGTTTCAATATTGGCGATACCAATACCTGTGTAACCCCCGTTTATTTAGAAGGTTCCATCCCCGAAGCTATGGTTATGGTAAACGATTTGCGTGAAAACTATGGTATTTTCCTTTCTATAGTAGTATATCCCGTGATTCCAAAAGGAATTATCTTATTACGTATGATTCCAACCGCTTCTCACACCCTCGAAGACATAAACGAGACCCTAAAAGCCTTTGAGGCCATCAGAGAGAAGTTGGTAAACGGTACCTATAAGAAAATAGCCGAAACCAGTGTTGAAAATGTTTCCTAAAGAAATGTTTTAAATAGAAATAGTAAAAGCCAACGTTATGTTGGCTTTTTTAATTTAGGAAGTTAACTTCTTGAGAAAAGTTTTTCTCCGACGAGTTATTTTGGGACTAAAGTTTTTCCAAAGATTTTGTATGGCCAAATTGTCTACCAGCTCCGGAGTTCGTATGCATTTTTGTATATTTTTTTCTTTAAATACGGTATAATATTCCTTGAACAATAAAGCAGTAACTCCTTTATTTTGATATTCGGGATCAATTCCAATTAAGTAAAAAAGCACATCTTTACTTTGCTTTTTAGCTCGAAGTAAATGATAAAACCCAAAAGGAAACAGTTTTCCTTTGGTTTTTTGTAAAGCTTTTGAGAAAGAAGGCATCACAATCCCAAAGGCAATCAGTTTTCCGTTGGCATCCACTACGAACTTGATATACTCCGGATTAATAAAACTGATGTATTTCTTCTTGAAATAGGCTTTTTGCCTTTCGTTCAAAGCAACAAACGAAGCTAGTTTAGCATAACTGGTATTAAACAAATCAAACATTTCATCTACATAGGGCATAAGATCTTTCGTCTTCGTAAAAGCTAAAGATTTCAGTTGGTAACGTTGTGAAATTAACGTGGCAGCTTTCTCAAACAGCTCTGGATTTACATTGGTAAAAGAAAATTCGCTTTCGATGTATTCTTTTTCGGTTACAAAACCCAGTTTTTCCAGATGGCTGGCATAGTAAGGATAA
>JANJWE010000327.1 GCA_024709705.1 Flavobacterium sp.
CCAAATAATCGCATTAAATTATCTTCTAACGAAACATAAAACTGCGAACTTCCCGGATCTCCTTGACGACCTGCACGACCACGTAACTGTCTGTCCACTCGACGCGAATCATGACGTTCTGTACCAATAATGGCCAAACCACCAGCTGCTTTTACTTCTGGAGTCAATTTAATATCCGTTCCACGACCTGCCATGTTGGTAGCAATGGTTACCACTCCCGGTTTTCCGGCTTCGGCTACAATTTCCGCTTCTTTCTTATGCATTTTCGCATTCAAAACATTGTGCGGAACGTTTCTCATTTTCAACATTCGGCTCAATAACTCAGATATTTCAACCGAAGTGGTACCAATCAATACCGGTCTTCCTGCTTGCGAAAGTTTGGTTACATCTTCAATTACGGCGTTAAATTTCTCGCGTGTGGTTTTATAAATCAAATCTTCTTGGTCTTTTCTGGCAATCGGACGGTTGGTTGGGATTTCCACAACATCCAATTTGTAAATTTGCCATAACTCACCGGCTTCTGTAACCGCTGTTCCCGTCATACCGGCTAATTTGCTGTACATACGGAAATAGTTTTGCAATGTAATCGTAGCAAAAGTTTGGGTAGCCGCTTCAATTTTTACATTTTCTTTGGCTTCAATCGCTTGATGCAATCCGTCAGAATAACGACGTCCATCCATAATACGACCGGTTTGCTCATCAACGATTAATATTTTATCGTCCATGATTACGTATTCTACGTCTTTTTCAAAAAGCGTGTAGGCTTTTAACAATTGAGTAAGCGTGTGAATACGTTCCGATTTGATAGAGAAATCTTGGAATAATTTTTCTTTTTCTTCGGCTTCTTGGTCTTTACTTAAATTTTGTTTTTCAATTCGAGCTATTTCAGTTCCAATATCCGGTAAAACGAAGAAGTTTTCATCAGTATCTGTGGATAAAAATTTTATTCCGTTATCTGTCAATTCAACTTGATTATTCTTTTCTTCAATCACAAAATATAAGGCTTCGTCAACTTTTGGCATTTCGCGATTGTTGTCTTGCATGTATTGATTTTCGGTTTTTTGAAGTAATTGTTTGATTCCTTCTTCACTCAAAAATTTAATCAAGGCTTTGTTTTTTGGCATAGCTCTGTAGGCTCTTAACAAGCTAAAACCACCGTCTTTTGAATTACCTTCTTTGATTAATCGTTTCGCTTCGGTCAAAAATTGAGTCGCTAAATTCCGTTGTAAGTTGACCAAATGATCTACTTTCGGTTTCAATTCATTAAATTCATGACGATCACCTTGTGGTACCGGACCTGAGATAATCAATGGTGTTCTGGCATCATCAATCAAAACCGAATCCACCTCATCCACAATCGCATAGTTGTGTTTGCGTTGTACTAAATCGTTTGGCGAATGAGCCATATTGTCTCTCAGATAGTCAAAACCAAATTCATTGTTGGTTCCATAGGTGATGTCCGCTTCATACGCTTTTCTTCTTGCATCAGTGTTGGGTTGATGATTATCTATACAATCGACAGTTAACCCATGGAATTCAAATAATGGAGCTTTCCAAGTGCTATCACGTTTGGCTAAGTAATCATTTACGGTAACCAAGTGCACCCCGTTTCCGGTTAACGCATTCAAATAGAGTGGGAGTGTAGCCACCAACGTTTTTCCTTCACCGGTTTGCATCTCGGCAATTTTTCCTTGATGCAATACCACACCACCAATTAACTGCACATCGTAGTGAATCATGTCCCACGTAATTTCTTTTCCGGCAGCGTTCCAAGAATTGGCCCAAACAGCGTTATTACCTTCAAGGGTGATGTATGATTTTGAAGCCGAAAGTTCAATATCTTTTGGTGTAGCTTTTACTGTGATAGAGGTATTCTCTTTGAAACGTTTGGCAGTTTCTTTTACTACCGCAAAAGCTTCCGGTAGGATTTCGTTCAAAACTTTTTCTGAAATCTCGTAAGCTTCTTTTTCTAACGAATCAATAGCTGTATATACCTCTTCGCGTTTGTCAATGTCGGTTATTTTTTCAACTTCTGCTTTTAAAGAAGCAATTTTCGCATCTTTTTCTGCACGAGCTTGTTTAATTTTTTCTTTGAATGAAGTAGTTTTGGCTCTCAATTCGTCATGTGAAAGCGAAGAAAGACTACTTTCAAATGATTTTATTTTGGTGATTAGCGGTTGAATCGCTTTTACATCTTTCTCCGATTTATCTCCTACTAATGCTTTGAGAATGCTATTGATGAAACTCATTTTATGTTGATTTATTTAATTATAAATTCCCGATACTTCGGGAGGCAAATTTATACAAAAAAAAAGCCTCAAATGAGACTTTTTTAGTTGATTGTTTATTTTTGTCTAATATTCATCCTCGTTCCAAAGATAATCTTCGTCGGTTGGATAATCCGGCCAAATTTCTTCCATCGATTCGTAGATTTCTCCTTCATCTTCAATAGATTGAAGGTTTTCCACTACTTCAAGGGGAGCACCCGTTCTGATGGCGTAGTCTATAAGCTCATCTTTGGTGGCTGGCCACGGTGCATCACTTAAATAGGATGCTAATTCTAATGTCCAATACATCTTCTATCGATTTAATTTTATGCAAAAATAAATTTTCTACTGAAATAGTCAAGTAAAAAGTAATTTATTTTACCAAAAAGTAATCTTTCATACTTTTTTAAAGGTAAGAACGTATTTAAGATAGCTTACAGTGCTCTGTTTTCAGTGTTCAGTAAATGACTGCCAACTGAAAACTGTCAACTGCTTACTCCTTCCTCGGAATCCATTTTACTTCATCCGCGTGAAGGTCAAATGACAACTTTCGTGCCAACACAAAAAGGTAGTCAGAAAGTCGGTTTAAGTATTTTAAAACCTGCTCATCTGTCGGTTCTAACTCGTGAAGGTGCACTGATAGGCGTTCGGCTCTTCGGCATACACAACGAGCAATATGACAATATGACACCGTTGTATGTCCACCCGGAAGTACAAAATGCGTCATCGGAGGCAACGAATCGTTCATGGTATCGATTTCATTTTCTAGCAATTGAATATCTGCTTCAGAAATTCGATTGATGTTTAAACGCGGTTGACCGTTTTTTAGAACTTCTTTTTCCGGTGGCGTAGCCAAAATAGCTCCAACGGTAAAAAGGCGGTCTTGCACTTCAATTAATACATTTTTATATAATGGATTGATGTCTTGGTCGCGAATTAACCCAATGTGAGAATTCAACTCGTCCACTGTTCCGTAACTTTCAATTCGAATGTGGTGTTTGGGAACACGTGTTCCTCCAAAAAGTGCTGTGGTACCGCTATCGCCGGTTTTGGTGTATATTTTCATGTTTGAGGTGCTAAGGTTCTGAGTTGCTAAGGTACTAAGTTTTTTTAATTGGGTTGAATTAAATCGTAGTTTTAAGATGATTCGGAATAACCTCAGTGCCTTAGAACCTTAGCTTCTAAGTACCTTTAAAAAACTTTTTACAAATCGTTCTCTCGCTCCATCCGCTAAATCAAAATACAAATCAGGTTCAATGAGTTCGATTTCCATTAAATGAAGTTTGTTTTCAATGACAATGCCGTCAACACGTGCATAAAGCAATTTTTCAGGAATTTTTGATAGAACTAATTCAGCTTGAAGTAGTAAATCAGCATTGGGTTCAATTAATGTATATTTTCCACCGTATTGAATTTGAACTCTAAAATCATTTTCAAGCGGTTTTTTGTTGACAGCGTGCGAAAATTTTCCGTCAAAAAAAATAAAAGAGGTTTCGCCCAATTCTTTTATTTCCGAACGAAATTCTTGCAAAAGAAAATCTTTTGTTGCAAAATGTTCTTTGAATTCATTTTGGATAGATTCAATTTCAGTTCGGTCAATTAATTTTGTCAAATAACTTCCGGCAGAAAAAGCAGGTTTGATAACCATTTTTTCCCAACTTTTCGGAATTATATTGTGTAAATTAGAAGTTGAATTTTTTTCTAAAAAAATAGTTGGCAGAATAGAAATTCCCTCTTTTTCTAAATCTTTTAAATAAAATTTATGTTTGTTTTTTTGAATAACTGAAATCGGGTTAAACGTTTTAATTCCCAACAATTCAATTTTTTCTAACCATGAATGAAATGCTTCTTCTTTTTGATAATAATCCCAAGTATTTCTAAAAATAAGGCAATCAAATTCGGTCCAATCAACAGATTCATCATCCCAAATTATAGCCTTTGCATCAATGTTTTCCTTTGCGAAAAGTGGAATTAATTGTTGATCTGAGGGTAAAAGTTCAGGTAATCGGGAACAAGTAAGGATTCCAATTTTCATTTTGAATCTTGTTTCTTTTTGGAATAATAATTCGTTTTGAAGCTGCGATTACGACGATTTCCTCTTTGTTTGTTGGCCATTCGAGTGACAATGATAACCGCCACAAAAAGAACGACCATGACAATAATTAGGGTTTTCATAGAAAATAAACTTTATGTAACAAAGTTACAAATTGTTTACTTTACACGTTCGTCTTTTTCTACAATTCCATCACGCAAACGAATAATTCGGTGGGCATATGCGGCAATATCTTCTTCGTGCGTAACCAAAATTACCGTATTACCGTTTTTGTGAATTTCTCCAAACAAAGCCATTATTTCTTCCGATGTTTTGGAATCTAAATTTCCGGTGGGTTCATCGGCCAAAATGATAGAAGGTTTGTTTACCAAGGCTCTGGCTACCGCCACAGACGGAA
>JANJWE010000007.1 GCA_024709705.1 Flavobacterium sp.
CCCTAACATCGGTGCATTGAGCAGATAATAAAACGGCTATCAGTAAAGTATAAGGATCTTTGTGATCTAAAGGAATTGGAATGGAAGGATACAATTCGTTTAACGTATTTATAACAAATGTTGCACGCTCTTTCTTAGTCATTTTTGTATTTTTAACACGGTAAATTTAAAATAATAATTAGTATGTGCCTAATCCAGCTTTCCGTTACAAGTTTTATTTCACAAAGCTGTTTTTGTCAAGCCCAAAAAGAGCTTCCTTCGGTCGCTTTTCTGGTCTTACAAAAACTAGCTTTCTTCAATAAAAGCTTTCCACTGCAATCTGGGGCAGAAAATACTACAACTAAAATTTAAAAATTTTCTAAAAATCCAACAATCCAACAATCCAAAAATCTAAAAATCCAACAATCCATACTATGACAACATTACAACCCGGAGATAATGCTCCTCAATTTTCCGCAAAAGACCAAGACGGAAACGTTCATTCTTTATCTGATTACAAAGGAAAAAAATTAGTAGTTTTCTTTTACCCTAAAGCCAATACACCCGGTTGTACCGCAGAAGCTTGCGATTTACGGGATAATTATGCCCGTTTTCAAGCTCAAAATTATGCTCTTTTAGGCGTAAGTGCAGACAATGCCAAAGCTCAAGGGAATTTCAAAAACAAATACGAATTTCCGTTTCCCCTTTTGGCCGATGAAGACAAAGCTGTCATTCAAGCTTTTGGCGTTTGGGGACCCAAAAAGTTTATGGGAAAAGAATACGATGGGATTCATCGAACTACTTTTGTAATTAACGAATCCGGAATTATAGAAGAAGTTATTAAAGACGTGAAAACCAAAGCCCACGCTGCACAAATTTTAAAATAAAAAAACCGGAGTCTCAAACTCCGGTTTTTATTTATTTAGAAGATTCAATTACGGCTTTTACGGGATCGTAACCAAAGAGATTGTCTTTTTTAATCAATTCAGCAATACCTCTGGGAAGCATCTCCTCCCAACCCGGAGTTCCTTTGGCAATCATTTTAAGAACGTGTCTGGAATAAATCTCCAAATTGTTCTTATTAACCAATTCTATATCGACTACTTTGCCATTAAATTTAAAGAATTTGTACAATTCTTTCATTCTTGGATGTACTTTGAGATTTTCAGAATCAATAACATTGCCTTCTTCATCTTTCATAGGATATAAGAATACCTTCAAATCGCGATAGAACAATTTTCCAAAAGCCTCCAAAATTCCTCCACTTAAATGACGGTAATATTTCTCGTCAAAAATGTCTACCAAATTATTCACTCCCATGGCCAGTCCCATTCTCGCTTTTGTATAATTAGAGAAATATTCTACCACGCGATAGTATTCTTGGAAATTAGAAATCATTACATACTGACCCAAAGAGCATAATAATTCGGCTCGATCCATGAAGTCACGTTCGTCAATTTCACCTTCAGAACGCAAATTAGACAATGTAATTTCGAAGATTACCAATGTATTATCGGCATCTACTTTATTTTCATTTAAAAACATTTCCAAGGATTTCTCATACATGTCCATGTTTACCCTTGTAACCGGTCGGAAACTGCCACGTAAAGCCAAGATATTTTTCTTATACAAAATAGCAGCCGGTAAAATATTGTTTCCGTCAGGACCAAACATAACGGCATCGGTCATGTTGTTTTTGACTAATTGTAAGCTCATCAAGCGGTTATCAACATTAGCAAAACGAGGTCCGGAAAAGTTAATGGTATCAATTTCCAACTGGTCTTTGTCTAAATGATCATACAAATAACGCAGTAATTTTTTAGGGTCATTGTATTTATAGAAAGCACCATAAATTAAATTCACACCCAATATTCCTAATGTTTCTTGTTGCAATCGGGCATCGTTTTCTTTGAAACGAATATGCAAAATGATTTCGTTGTAATCTTCATCCGGTTCAATTTGATATTTGATACCTACCCAACCGTGACCTTTGAATTGTTTCGCAAAATCAATAGTGGCTACGGTATTGGCATAACTGAAAAACATTTTATTAGGATGCTTCACTCGATCCAATCTTTTCTCAATTAAATCTACTTCGTGATGGAGCATTTTTTTAAGTCGGCTTTCTGTAACATAGCGACCGTCTTTTTCTACACCATATATGGCATCACTAAAATCTTTATCATAAGCCGACATTGCTTTAGCTATAGTTCCCGATGAACCTCCGGCTCTAAAAAAATGACGCACGGTTTCTTGACCTGCTCCAATTTCTGCAAAAGTCCCGTATATATTTTCGTTGAGATTGATTCGTAAGGCTTTATCCTTAATAGAGGGGATTTGCTCAATGGCTTTATCTCCCTTTAATTTAATTTCCATGGCTATTCGTTCCATATGTAGTGTATATTCTTATGCAAAGTTAACAAATATCATACCGTAATAAAAGATTAATTGTGCTATTTTTGTGAAAATTTAACGTCTTGAAGGTTTATTTTTTAGGAACAGGTACATCACAGGGAATCCCGGTAATTGGGAGTCAACATTCGGTATGCAAAAGTACCGATAGGAAAGATAAAAGGTTACGTGTTTCAGTTTGGATTCAGGTAGACAATCAATCCCTTGTTATTGATTGCGGACCCGATTTCAGACAGCAAATGTTAGTTTCGGGTTGTACCCATATTGATGGCATTTTGTTCACGCATGAGCATGCCGATCATACAGCTGGTTTAGATGATATTCGTCCGTTTTTCTTCAAACAAGGTGAAATTCCCATTTATGCTTCACAGCGGGTTATAGCCAATTTGAAACGCCGTTTTGATTATATTTTTGAAACCGAGAACAAATACCCTGGTGCTCCATCTGTTAAAACCCACGAGGTTTCAAAAGAGGAACCCTTTTATTTGAGTAATCTTCGTGTAATTCCTATTGAAGCTTTTCACGGAAATTTACCAATTTTGGGATACCGCATTAAGGATTTAGCCTATTTAACGGATGTAAAAACCCTTGAAGAACCGGAATTTGATAAACTTAAAAATCTGGAGGTTCTTGTAATCAATGCTCTTCGGGAAGAGCCTCATGAAACCCATCTTACCTTAACCGAAGCTTTAGATTTTATACAAAAAGTAAATCCCAAAAAAGCCTATTTAACACACATCAGTCATTTATTAGGATTTCATGAAGAAGTACAAGCTGCCTTGCCGGAATCTGTATATTTGGCTTATGATAATTTAGAAATTACTATTTAACTATGAAAAAATCTATTTTTCTCTATTTATTTATTCTTACTTTTTTAATGTTGTTGTTTACTTTTATGTATTTCAACAAAAAAGTTTCTTTTGAAACGCAGCGTTTTGAAAATTTCAAAACCCAAATGTACGACTCTATTAATGGACTCAATTCCAAACTGATGGATGCCGGACATTTTAGTTTACCTATGAATGATAATGCTCAAAACTATTTAGAGAATTATTCTATTTCCAAGTTGATTCCGCACATCGAGAACAAAATTCTCGAATTGAACGAGAACCCGGAGGGAAATCCGTTAACAGGTTATGAAAAAATAGATTCTAAAAAGTTTTTGATTAATAAAATTCAAGTACTCAATCACCGTTGGATAATAGCCGATTACAGTAACGGCGACCTATGGGGAGAAGTTTTAATAAAGTATTTTATTGAAGAAGATGAAAATATTACTTTTGAAATTATTCAAACAGTTTTATATCCCAAACAGTAAAGTTTGTATCTTTAATGTTTAAAAGATAAATTATGAAATTTAAGGTACTATATCTACTGGTTTTTATTCTATTGATTGCTTGTAAAAAATGGGATACAGAAACCCAAGTAGAAAAAGAAGAATTGGTTTCACAAAAGGACACGTTAAATTTATCTGATACAGATGAAGACGGATGTTTAATTTCGGCAGGTTATATGTGGTCGCAATTGAATAAAGAGTGTATTAAAGTTTACGAATCGGCAATTACGCTGTATCCGCAAACCAATCAAAACAATGAAGACGAAACCCTTAATGCGTATATCGTTTTTAGTAAAGACGGTGGTAATGAGGCCGAAGTATATTTACCAAATTTTGAAAAATCAATCATTTTCATCCGCCCCATGGAAGGTCAACCATGGAAATATGATGATTGGCAACTTATACCTTGGAAAGGATTTGTTCTAAAAAAAGGAGATACTATTGTGTTTTCGGGTGATGGCGAAATTGGCCCAAAAATTACCGGTAGTGATAAAATAGAAGATTAACTATTTTTCCAACCAATTTTTAAAATCATAAAAGTTTTGAGGTGATACGCCGTGTCCTACCGGATATTCTTTAAAAACACAATCGATTCCCAAATTTTGTAAAATCGGTACGCTTTTTCTCGACCATTCAACCGGTATAACTTGGTCTACCGTTCCATGAGATATAAACATTTTCAATTGGGAAAAATTATTTTTTTCAAATCCCGGTGTTGCCATTTCTGTATTTAAATAGCC